>NZ_JAPFGX010000057.1:0-13086 GCF_059803575.1 Sphingomonas sp. URJC2 | reverse complement strand
GGCCCCGGCCGCCCGCCCCGCCCCACCCGCCCCGGCGGCCGGCCGAAGCGGGGCTGAGGCACGATGCGGATCATCTCCGGCCAGTGGCGCGGGCGCACGCTGATCGCGCCCGAGGGCGACGCCACCCGCCCGACCGCCGACCGCACGCGCGAGGCGCTGTTTTCGATGCTGACCAGCCGGCTTGGCAGTTTCGAGGCGCTGCGCGTCGCCGATCTGTTCGCCGGCACCGGCGCGCTGGGGCTGGAAGCGCTGTCCCGCGGCGCGGGATCGTGCGTGTTCGTCGAGCGCGACCATGGCGCGCTGACCGCGCTCAAGGCCAATATCGCCCGGCTTGGCGCAACCGGCGCGGATGTGCGCGCTCAGGCGGCGGAGGGCTTTGCCGGCGGGCCGTTCGACATCGTGTTTCTCGATCCGCCCTATCGCTCGGGCCTGGGCGTGAAGGTGCTGCCGCGCCTCGCGCTCGAGCCGGGCTGCTGGGCGAGCATCGAGACGGCGTTTGACGAGGATGTCGAGGTGCCGGGCTTTGCGGTCGACGCGGTGCGCCGCCATGGCAAGGCGAAGCTGACGCTGCTCCACAAGCTTTGACGGCATCCCGTCTCTCAACCCGCCCGCATTGACGGCCCGCGCGATCCGCGCAAGCCTGCTGCGCCCGACGGAACAAGCTCGGCGGCAGGGAGGGGCCAATGGCGCACAAATTCGTGATCAAGAAGACCGATGGCGGCGAATATCGCGCCTATTTCAAATACAACAGCGAAACGATCTTCTGGACCGAGGCCTATGCCGCCAAGGCCGGCGCGCGCAACGCCATCGAGTCGATCCTGAAAAACGGCCCGACCGCCCCGATCGAAGAGGAGTAAGCGCGGAGGGCGACAGGCGGGGCAAAGCCGCAGGCGGCGGTTGCGATTGCCGCCCGCGTTCCCTAGTTGTTCGCGCGTGACCCTGCCCGATCTCCCTCCCCCCGTTCCCGGCCCCGCCGATCCGCCCTATCTGTCCGGGCTGAACGCGCCGCAACGCGCGGCGGTGCTGACGACCGACGGCCCGGTGCTGGTGCTGGCGGGTGCGGGCACCGGCAAGACGGCGGCGCTGACCGCGCGGCTTGCGCATCTGATCGCCACCGGCCGCGCCCGGCCGGGGGAGATTCTGGCCGTCACCTTCACCAACAAGGCGGCGCGCGAGATGCGCGAGCGCACCGGGCGGATGATCGGCGCAGCGGTCGAGGGGATGCCCTGGCTCGGCACCTTCCACGCCATTGCCGCGCGGATGCTGCGCCGCCATGCCGAGCTGGTCGGGCTTCAGTCCAACTTCACGATCCTCGACACCGACGATCAGCTGCGCCTGCTCAAGCAGCTGATCGTCGCTGAAGGCATTGACGAGAAACGCTGGCCCGCGCGCCAGCTCGCCGGGCTGATCGACCGGTGGAAAAATGGCGGCCTGACCCCGGCCGATGTCGGGCCGGGCGAGGCGGAGGCCTATGCCGGCGGCAAGGGGGCGGCGCTCTATGCCCTTTACCAGCAGCGGCTGGCGGCGGTGAATGGCTGCGATTTCGGCGATCTGCTGCTGCACATGCTCACCATCCTGAAAACGCACCGCGACGTGCTGGAGAGCTATCAGCGCCGCTTTGCCTATATCATGGTCGACGAATATCAGGACACCAATGCCAGCCAGTATCTCTGGCTGCGCCTGCTGGCGCAGGGGCGGCGCAACATCTGCTGCGTCGGCGACGACGATCAGTCGATCTATTCATGGCGCGGGGCCGAAGTCGCCAACATCCTGCGGTTCGAACGCGATTTTCCGGGTGCCGAGATCATCCGGCTCGAACAGAATTACCGCTCGACCGGCCATATCCTGGGCGCGGCCTCGGGCCTGATCGCCGCCAATAGCGGGCGGCTGGGCAAGACGCTGTGGACGGCGGCGGACGGCGGCGAGAAGGTGCGCGTGCTGGGCGTGTGGGACGGGCCGGAAGAGGCGCGGCGCGTGGGCGAGATGATCGAGGATCATCGCCGCGCCGCATCCGACCGGGCGATGCCGCTTGCCGACTGCGCGATCCTGGTGCGCGCCCAGTTCCAGACCCGCGAGTTCGAGGACCGGTTCATCGCCATCGGCCTGCCCTATCGCATCGTCGGGGGCCTGCGCTTTTACGAGCGGCAGGAGATCCGCGACGCGCTCGCCTATCTGCGGCTGGTCAGCCAGCCGGCCGACGATCTGGCGTTCGAGCGCATCGTCAACACGCCCAAGCGCGGGCTGGGCGACAAGGCGATGGCGCGGCTGCACGCGCTCGCCCGGGCCGAAGGGGTGCCGCTGATGGTCGCGGCGGCGCGCATCATCGACAGTGACGAGCTGACCCCGCAGGCGCGGCGCGCGCTCACAGGTTTTGTCGGCGCGGTGGCGCGCTGGCGCGATCTGGCGACCGGCCTCGACCATCCCGATCTTGCCCGCCAGATCCTCGACGAGAGCGGCTATACGGCGATGTGGCAGGCGGAAAAATCCGCCGATGCCGCCGGGCGGCTGGAAAATCTGAGCGAGCTTGTCCGCGCGATGGAGGAATATGACACGCTGGGGGCGTTCCTCGAGCATGTCAGCCTGGTGATGGACAATGACGATGGCCGCAGCGCCGATCAGGTGACGCTGATGACCATCCATGCCGCCAAGGGGCTGGAGTTCGACACGCTGTTCCTGCCCGGCTGGGAGGAAGGCGTATTCCCCTCGCAGCGCGCGCTCGACGAAGGCGGGACCGCGAGCCTCGAGGAGGAACGGCGGCTTGCCTATGTCGCCATCACCCGCGCGCGGCGGCAGGCGACGATCCTGCACGCCGCCAATCGCCGCATCTATGGCCAGTGGACGAGCGCGATCCCGTCGCGCTTCATCGGCGAGCTGCCGGCCGAGCATGTCGTGGCCGAAGACAGTCTGGCCGGCGGGGCGAGCCTGTGGCGCGCCGCATGGTCGCCGCATGAAGATCCCTTTGCCCATGTCGCCGGGCGCGAGACGGGGCGCGGCCCCGGCTGGCGGCGCGCGGCGGTGAGTGGGGTGCAGCCCCAGCCCCGGCTGGTCGAGGCGCGGGCAAGCGCCGTCAGCCTGGGCCAGCCGGGGCGCAGCGACCTCACCGTCGGCCAGCGCGTGTTCCACCAGAAATTCGGTTATGGCGCGATTGCGGTGATCGAGGGCAACAAGCTGGAGATCGATTTCGAGCAATCGGGCCGCAAGCGGGTGATCGACAGCTTCGTCACCCCCGCCTGACCACAGCATTTTCAAGGCGGGTGATGCGCCCGGCGGCTCGGAAAATGCGGACAATCAAACCTTGGGAGTGGCCGACTCGATCCAATCGGCCCGGAAACCGCTTTATCGGGGCGTCACGGTGGCCCCGGCCGTGCGCGGGCCCATGAACGCCGCCAGCGCGTCGCGGCCCTCGCGGCTGTCGAGCGCGCCGCCATGGCCGACCGGCACCGGGCGCAGCGTCACCTGCGCGCCGCGGGCGGTAAGCTGATCGGCAAACTCGCGCATCCGGCGCGGGCGGATCACCTTGTCCCCGGTGCCCGACAGCAGCAGGATCGGCGCGCGCCCGGCCAGCGCATAGCCGAAATAATCAAAGCCGCGCAGCGCCTCGTCGGTCCGCACCTTGACGAACGGCTTGGCGATGCCGGGCACGAAATCGCGGCCGATGGCCTGATAATCGGCAGCGCTGCCCTCGATGATCAGCCCGGCAAAGCCGCCGCCGCGCACCATCGCCGCCGCCATGCTGCCGCCGAACGACAGGCCATAGGCATAGACCGGCCCAGCCCCCAGCCAGCCGTCGCGGCGCAGCCGTTCGACCATCGCCGGGCCGAACGCGACCGCCGCCTCGATCGTCGCCGGCACCGTGGTGCCGCCCCGGCCGGGATAGTCGTACAGGATGATATCGGCCCCGGTGACGCTGGCGAGGCTCGCCGCCATCCGGCTCGATGCGTCGGAATCGACGAACCCGCCATTGCCCGCGCTGTAGATGATCGCCGCATCGCTGCCCGGATTGTCGAGCCGCACCACCCGCACCCGCCCGATCCCGTCCAGATCGATCAGCCGGCTGGTCGCGGCATAGCCGGGCGGCGCTGTCAGCAGCTGTTCGGGGGCGGCGAGGCTTTCGCTCGGAAAAAAGCTCGCCTGGGTGATGACGGCGGTGCAGCCGCCCGTCCCGCCGGCAATCATCGCCCCGATCAGCACCGACCTCAGCCGCGACATGCACGCCCTTTCACCAGAATGACCGCGCCCGATCAGGCGGTGGCGCATGGAACGACGATGTCGAAACTATTGTCAACCGGAAGAAGCGCCGCCGCCCTATTTGCGCCCGAACAGTTTTTCCACATCGGTCATCGACAGCTTCACCCAGGTCGGGCGGCCGTGATTGCACTGGCCGCTGTGCGGGGTGATTTCCATTTCGCGCAGCAGGGCGTTCATTTCGGCGACCGACAGCGACCGCCCGGCGCGGACGCTGCCGTGACAGGCCATGGTGGCGGCAATCGCGTCCAGCCGCTCGGCAAGGCTGAGCGCGGCGTCGAACGCGGCCAGATCGTCGGCCAGGTCGCGGACCAGCGCCTGCGGATCGTCGGTGCCGAGCAGCGCGGGGGTCGCGCGCACCAGCATCGCCGCCGGGCCGAAGCGTTCCAGCTCCAACCCCAGCGCCGCCAACTCGGCCGCCCGCGCCTCCAGTCGGTCGCAGGCCGGCTCGTCCAGTTCGACCACTTCGGGCAGCAGCAGCGCCTGCGCCGCCACCCGCCCTTCGGCGGTCGCGCGGCGCATCCGTTCGAGCACCAGCCGCTCATGCGCGGCATGCTGGTCGACAAGCACCAGCCCGTCCTCCGCCTCGGCGACGATATAGGTCGCCGCCACCTGCCCGCGCGCCACGCCCAGCGGGTGGCGCAGCGCCTGCGGCACCGGGGCGAAGGCCGGCTCGGCACGGCCCAAAGGTGCCCAGACGGGTGCGGGGAAGCCCGACGCAGGGGGGCCGGAAGGGGCCGGCATCATCCCCCCGCCCGCCAGCCCGTCGAGCGCCATCTGGTCGCGCCCCGGCCAGCCGGTGACGGCATCATGCACCGCCGCTGCCGCCGGCCCGGCCGGCCCGGTCTGCCAGCCCGACAGGATCGAGGGTGCGCGCGCGCTCTGGTGGCCGGCGGCATCGAGCGCGCGGCGGATGCCGCCGACGATCAGGCCGCGCACCGCCGCCGGATCGCGGAACCGCACCTCGGTCTTGGCCGGGTGGACGTTCACATCGACCTCGGTCAGCGGCAGATCGAGGAACAGGGCGACCAGCGGGTGGCGGTCGCGCGCCAGCAGATCGGCATAGGCCCCGCGCACCGCGCCGGCGAGCAGCCGGTCCTTCACCGGGCGGCCGTTCACGAACAGATATTGATGATCGGCGACCCCGCGGCTGAACGTCGGCAGCCCGGCCACCCCGCCCAGCACCAATGAGTCGCGCACCAGATCGATGGCGATGCTGTTGGCCGGCAGATCGCGGTCGGTGAGCGCGGCGACGCGCCCCGGCCGGCTGTCGCCTGGCGGCACCGTCAGGGTGGTGCGCCCGTCATGATCGAGGGTGAAGCCGATGTCCGGCCGCGCCATCGCCAGCCGCCGCACCGCATCCAGACAGGCGGCATATTCGGCGCGCGCCGAGCGCAGGAATTTGCGCCGCGCCGGCACGCGTTCGAACAGCGCCTCGACGCGGATGCGCGTGCCCGGCGGCAGCGCCGCCGGCCCTTCGCGGCCGACCGCGCCATTGTCGATGTCGAGCGCCCAGCCATCGGCCCCGCGCACCCGGCTTTCGATCCGCATCCGCGCGACGCTGGCAATCGAGGGCAAGGCCTCGCCGCGAAAGCCGAGCGTCGCCACCTGATCGATGGCATCGTCGGGTAGCTTGGACGTGGCATGGCGTTCGATGGCCAGCCGCATGTCCTCGGGCGTCATCCCGCAGCCATCGTCGGCGACCTCGATCAGCTCGGTCCCGCCCGCACCCAGCCGGATGGCGATGCGCCGCGCGCCCGCGTCGATGGCGTTTTCGACCAGTTCCTTGAGCGCGCTGGCCGGTCTTTCCACCACTTCACCGGCGGCGATACGATTGACCAGATGCGAGGGCAGGCGACGTATTGACATGCCCCACGCTCTAGCCCAAGCCGCCGAGGCCCGCGACCCGGTCCCTCTGTGCAAACGCGAAAAGATTCCGTGCCGATGGCCGTAGGAGCGGGCGACAGGCCCCTGTTGGGGAAGCGGGACCTTATCGGACGGATCTGGGCATGTTCTTTTCGCGTTTCTTCAAATTTATTTCGCACGACATGGCAATCGACCTCGGCACGGCGAACACCGTGGTCTATGTGCGCGGGCGCGGCATCGTGCTCAACGAACCGTCGGTGGTCGCCATCGAAACGGTCAACGGCGTCAAGCGCGTCAAGGCCGTGGGCGACGATGCCAAGCTGATGATGGGCAAGACGCCCGACACCATCCAGGCCATCCGTCCGCTGCGCGACGGCGTGATCGCCGACATCGATGTCGCCGAACAGATGATCAAGCATTTCATCACCAAGGTGCATGGCCAGCGGCGCTTTCCGCGCTGGCCCGAAATCGTGATCTGCGTCCCCTCGGGCTCGACCTCGGTCGAACGCCGCGCGATCCGCGACGCCGCCTCCAATGCCGGGGCGAGCCAGGTGTGGCTGATCGAGGAACCGATGGCCGCCGCGATCGGGGCCGACATGCCGGTGACCGAGCCGATCGGCTCGATGGTCGTCGATATCGGCGGCGGCACCACCGAAGTCGCGGTGCTGTCGCTGCGCGGGCTGGCCTATACCACTTCCGTGCGCGTCGGCGGCGACAAGATGGACGAAGCCATCGCCTCCTATGTCCGCCGCAACCACAATCTGCTGATCGGCGAAGCGACGGCGGAGCGGATCAAGAAGGAAGTCGGCACCGCCAAGCCGCCGGCCGATGGCGTCGGCAAGACCATCCAGATCAAGGGCCGCGACCTCGTCAACGGCGTGCCCAAGGAAATCGAGATCAATCAGGGCCAGATCGCCGAGGCGCTGTCCGAACCGGTCGGCACGATCATCGAGGGCGTGCGCATCGCGCTGGAAAACACCGCGCCCGAACTGGCGGCCGACATTGTCGATCAGGGCATCGTCATCACCGGCGGCGGCGCGCTGCTTGAAGGGCTGGACGAGGTGCTGCGCGACGAGACCGGCCTGCCGGTCACCATCGCCGATGATCCGCTGACCTGCGTGGCGCTGGGCACCGGGCGG
Source organism: Sphingomonas sp. URJC2 (assembly GCF_059803575.1). Lineage (NCBI taxonomy): Bacteria > Pseudomonadati > Pseudomonadota > Alphaproteobacteria > Sphingomonadales > Sphingomonadaceae > Sphingomonas > Sphingomonas sp. URJC2. The sequence goes on along the minus strand of NZ_JAPFGX010000057.1, from coordinate 5,836 downwards.
GCGCTTGAAGACCCGATGTTCCGCGGCGTCCTGCTGACCGCCTGATCCGGGCGGCGCGGTCATGGCACGCCCTTCCGATCGGCGGCCCGGCCATTCGCGGCGGGCGCAATATGGGCTGTTTTTCAGCTATGTCGCGGCGGTCTCCGGCGCGATCGTGGCGCTGTTGCTGCTGATCCTGTCGGCGGTCGACCCGCAGGGGTTCGGCGCGCTGAAGGGCGCGGTCGGCGATGCGATGATGCCGCTCAGCGCCGGCGGCCGCGCGGTCGTGCGCACGGTGGGCGATCTGGGCGCCGACATGGGGGCCTATGTCGATGCTGCCGGCAAGGTCCGCCGGCTGGAAGCGCAGGCGCGGGCGCGCGAGACGGCGCTGATCAAGGCACGCGCGGTCGCGGTTGAAAATGCGCGGCTCAAACGCCTGCTCGGCATTGTCGAGGCGGGGCGGCCGCCGGTTGCGACCGCGCGGCTGGTCAGTTCGTCGGGCACCAGCATCCGCCGGTTCGCGATGCTGTCGGCGGGGCTGACTTCGGGCGTGCGCATCGGCATGCCGGTGCGCGGGCCAGACGGGCTGATCGGTCGCGTCGCCGGGGCGGGCGCGATTTCGGCGCGGGTGCAGCTGATCACCGATGGCGGCACCGTGGTGCCGGTCAAGCGCGCTGCCGACGGCCTGCCGGCAATCGCCACCGGGCTGGGCGACGGGCGGATCGAAATCCGCACGCTGGGCGCTGAATCCAACCCGTTCCGCCCGGGCGACATCTTCCTCACCTCGGGCGCGGGCGGCGTCTATCCCCCCGATCTGCCGGTCGCGCGGGTGACGCGGCGCACCCGCGACGGCGCGGTCGCCCTGCCCGCCGCCGATCCGGCGCGGCTCGATTACGCCATTGTCGAGCTGCCGTTCCAGCCGGCGCTGGCAGATGCCGGCAACGGGGCCGAAAGCGGGAGCCAGAACGGGATCGGGCAGCCATGAACGCCCGCAGCGGCCAGTTCGGCGCGCCGCCGGTGCTGTCGGCCCGCGCGCGCATCGTGCCCGTCGCCGCGACCATGGCGGGTTCGATGGTCAGCGGCCTGCCGATCATTCTCGATCAGCCGCTGCTGCCGCCCGCCGGGCTGATGATGCTGCTCGCCTGGCGGCTGTTGCGGCCGGGGCTGTGGCCGGTCTGGGCGGCGCTGCCGCTGGGGCTGTTCGACGATCTGGCGAGCGGCCAGCCGGTCGGCAGCGCGATGCTCAGCTGGACGCTGATCTTCCTTGCCATCGAGGCGTCGGAACGCACGCTCGTCTGGCGCGACTATGTGCAGGACTGGCTGATCGCGGCCCTGTGCCTGATCGGCGGCATCGCGTTCGGCTATGGCGCAGCGCTGGCGGCGGGCGGGGCCGCGCCGTTCCCGGTGATCGTGCCGCAGATGCTGATGGCGGTGCTGCTGTTCCCGATGACCGCGCGGCTGTGCGCGCGGCTCGACCAGTGGCGGCTGCGATGAAGCGGCCGCCCCGCGTCGTCACCGAAGCCAGCCAGACCTTCACCTTCACGCGCCGGGCGATGTTCCTGGGTGCCGCCCAGGCCGGGATCGGGCTGGTGCTGGCCGGGCGGATGGCGTGGCTGTCGATCGCCGAGAATGAACGCTATGCGCTGCTGTCGGAAAGCAACCGCGTCAATCTGACGCTGATCCCGCCCCGGCGCGGCTGGATCATCGACCGCAATGGCCGGCCGATCGCGATCAACCGCACCGATTTCCGCATCGACATCATCCCCGACCGGCTGACCGATGCCGACCGGGTGCTCGCAACCCTGCAAAGCCTTTTGAAACTGCCGCCCGAAGAAATGGCGCGCATCCGCGAGGATCTGGACGCAGCAGCCGGCTATCAGCCGGTGCAGGTGGCCGAAAATCTCGACTGGAACAGCTTTGCCGCGGTGAGCGTGCGGCTCGACGAGCTGCCCGGCGTGTCGCCGATGCGCGGCTATTCGCGCTTCTATCCCGACGGGGCGGCGGTCGGCCATCTGATCGGCTATGTCGGCGCGGCCTCGGCCAAGGCCTATGAGGAGAGCAAGGATCCGCTGCTGATCACGCCGGGGTTCAAGGTCGGCAAGGACGGGATCGAAAAGCAGCTCGAGCCGCTGCTGCGCGGCAAGCCCGGCGCGAAGCGCGTCGAGGTGACGGCGCGCGGCAAGCTGGTGCGCGAGCTGGCGACGCGGCCCGACGAGCCGGGCCGGTCGCTGCGCCTGACCATCGACGAGCAGCTTCAGGCCTATGCGGCGCGGCGCATGGGGCCACAATCGGGCGCGGCCATCGTCATCGACTGCCAGACCGGCGGCATCCTTGCGATGGCGTCGATGCCGGCGTTCGATCCCAACAGCTTTTCCGACGGCATCGGCCGCGACGAATGGCGGATGCTGTCGGAGGATGAGCGGCGGCCGCTTTACAACAAGGCGCTGCTCGCCATGTATCCGCCCGGATCGACCTTCAAGCCGATCCATGCACTCGCCATTCTGGGCGCGGGGATCAGCCCGAAAGAAACCGTGCACTGCCCCGGCGGCTACCGGCTCGGCAACCGCTTCTATCGCTGTCTGGCCCGGCACGGCACGGTCGACATGACCCGCGCCATCGCCAAGAGCTGCAACACTTATTTCTATGCGATGGGCCGGCGCATCGGCATCGAACGCATCGCGGAAGCCGCGCGCACCGCCGGGCTGGGGCGCAAATATGATCTGCCCTTCCCCTCGCAGAATTACGGCACCGTGCCGGACAGCGCGTGGAAAAAGCGCAAATATGATCAGGACTGGTCGGCGTCGGACACGCTCAACGCCGCCATCGGGCAAGGCTATGTGCTGGTCACGCCGCTCCAGATGGCGGTGGCGGCGGCGCGTATCGCCTCGGGCCGGATGATCGAGCCGCAATTGCTCGCCGCGCGCGCCAAAGGGGCCGGCGACGCGCTGCCGATCCCACCCGAATATCTGGCCGCCGTGCGCGAGGGGATGCGCCAGGTGGTCAATGGCGACGGCACCGCCGGGCGCAGCCGGCTGCCGATTGCAGGCATCGAAATGGCCGGCAAGACCGGCACCGCGCAGGTGCGGCGCATCGCCGGCGGCCAGCGCGGCGGGCTGAACGTGCCGTGGAAATATCGCGATCACGGGCTGTTCGTGTTCTTCGCCCCGGCCGACAATCCGCGCTATGCCGGGGCGGTGGTCGTCGAACATGGCATGTCGGGATCGGGCGCGGCGGCCCCGGTTGCGCGCGACATCATGACGTTCCTGTTCGATCCCGAAAAGGCGATGGCGACGCTGACGGAGATGGAGGCCGGTTGGGGCGGCGACATCACCCAGCGCATGGCGCGCGAGGCCGCCGCCTTCAAGACGCGCGGCACCCCGGCCGCCGATCCGGGCGCAGGCACGGCCCCCGCAGGCGCGCCCCAGGCCGGAACCGGCCCGGCCGGCGCGGGTCAGGCGACCACAGCTCAGGCCGGCACAGGTCAGGCCGGCACTGCCGCTGCGGGGTCAGCGCAGGCCGCCGGACCGGCAACGCCCGGCCAGCCCCCCGCCCCGCCCCCGCCAGAGGAAGACCCGGAATGAGGGACAGCCTGATCCCAGCCCCGCTTGCCGCCCTGCCCTGGCGGGTGCTGCTGCTGGTCGCCGCGATCGGCGGCTTCGGGATGGTGGTGCTCTATTCGGCGGCGGGCGGCAGCATGACCCCCTGGGCGCTCAACCAGGCCGTGCGCTTCACCCTGTTCCTTGCCCTGGCACTCGCCCTGTCGCGGGTGCGCAAGGCGAGCTGGCAGCTGATCGCCTTTCCACTCTATGCCGTCGTGCTGGTGATGCTGTTCGGGGTCGAACTGCTCGGCGCGGTGCGCGGCGGCAGCCAGCGCTGGCTCGATTTCGGGGTGATCCGTCTCCAGCCCTCCGAAATCATGAAACCCGCCATCGTGCTCACGGTCGCGCGCTTCTATGCGCTGCTGCCGCCGGGCCAGACGCGCACGCTGACCGCGATCTGGCCGGCGGCGCTGCTGATCGGCGTGCCGGTCGCGCTCGTCATGCTGCAACCCGATCTGGGCACCGCGCTGATGATCGCGGGGGGCGGGTTCACCGTCACCTTCCTCGCCGGCCTGCCGCTGCGCCTCTATGTCGGGGCGGGCCTTGGCCTCGCCGCTGCGATGCCGATCGCGTTCAGCATGCTGCACGAATATCAGCGCAACCGGGTGCTGATCTTCCTCAATCCAGAGGCCGATCCGCTCGGCAAGGGCTATCACATCACCCAGTCCAAGATCGCGATCGGATCGGGCGGCCTGTCGGGCAAGGGGTTCCTGCAAGGCACGCAGAGCCATCTCGACTATCTGCCTGAAGGGCATACCGATTTCGTGTTCGCGACGATGGCCGAGGAATGGGGGCTGATGGGCGGCCTGTTCCTGATCGGCGCGTTCCTGCTGCTGATCCGCTGGGCGATGCTGGTGGCGATGGCGGCGCGGACACGCTTTGCCCGGCTGACGGCGGGCGGGCTGGCGATGACGATCTTCTTCTATTTCGGCATCAACCTGATGATGGTCATGGGGCTGGCCCCGGTGGTCGGCATTCCGCTGCCGCTGGTCTCCTATGGCGGGTCGGCGGTGATGACGGTGATGATCTGTCTGGGCATTCTGATGTCGATCGACCGCGACAACCGCCGCGCCGCGCCGGGGTTTTGAGCGGGGTTTTCTTTGCGCGCCTCCCGGCGCGGGGGCGGCACCGGGAGTCCTTTGTTTGGTCGCGGCACCGGCCCGCTCCCCCACCCGGCCACCCAGATGATACTGCCGTTGGGTGGCCGGGTGGGGGAGCGGGCCGGTGCCGCGACGTCCTGAACAGTTCAGCCGCTACGCCGCGCGAACAGGCGGATGCCCCCTGATTTCAGCACGCCCATGCGGAACAGCCGCGCGGCGAGGATGATCGTCCCGGTCAGCCACAGCAGCTGCCACGCCAGTGCCGCTGCATGCTGCCACAGCGGCACGCCCATCGCCGCCCGCGCCGCCATCGCAAAGGGCGAGCTGAACGGGAAGATCGCGGCGAACAGCCCGATCGCGGTGTCGGGCGCATTCGCCGCCGCCCCGGCCAGCGCGAACATCGCCACCTGAAACAGCGTGATCGGCAGCGACAGCATCTGGATTTCGCGCATCGTCCCCGCCTGTGCGCCTACGCCCAGGAACACCGCGCCAAGCAGCAGGAAGGCGAGCATGAAATAGGCGATGAACAGCAGGATGAAGCCCGGCCGCACGATCACCTCGCGCAGCGGCGCGGCCAGATCGCCGGGCAGCAGCGCCGCCCCCTGCATGATGAGCGCGCCCCAGAAGCCGATGAACAGAAACGCGACGCCGAGCATGCCGAGCAGCTTGCCCAGAAACACCGCCTCCAGCGGCGCGGCAGCGGCCAGGATCTCGATCGCCTTGTTCGCCCGCTCTTCAGCGAGCGTGCCGACCGCCTGCCCGGCCAGCAGCAGCGTCAGGAAGAACATCGCGAACACGACGCCGAAGCCGAGCGACCGGCCGCTTTCCCGCGCCCGGTCCGCGCGCGGCAGCGCGACCGTATCGACCCGCGCCGGCGCGCCCGCCGCGGCGGCAGCGGCGTCGAGCGCGACCAGATAATCGCCGGCAAAGCCTGCCGATATCCCCTCGGCCGCCAGCACGCGCCGCGCGCCGGGCGGGCCATAAAGCACCGCGGGCACCCGCGTGCCGTCCGCCGATCCGCTACCGACGACCAGCGCCCGCGCCTGCGCGGCGGGATCGGCGGCAGGGGCCATGACGGTCAGCGGCATCGTCCTGGCCCGGCGCGCCAGCACGGCGCGCAGCACCGTATCTGCCCGGCGCAGCGCCGCCGCCTCGGCC
>NZ_JAPFGX010000056.1:0-13251 GCF_059803575.1 Sphingomonas sp. URJC2 | reverse complement strand
CGCCGGCACCGGGCGCATCCCCGGCGACACGCCGATCCGCGCCGCCGCCGCCATCGCCCCCGCCGAACGGCTGGCGCGGATCGCGCGCGTACAGGCGCTGATGGCGCGCGCCGGGGTCGGTGCCCTGCTGGTCGAGGCGGGATCGACCTTGCGCTATTTCACCGGGATCAACTGGTGGCGCAGCGAACGATTGACCGCAGCGGTTATCCCGGTCGAGGGGCCGGTCGCCATCGTCACGCCGTTTTTCGAGGAACCGTCGATCCGCGAGATGCTGGCGGTGCCCGGCGATGTGCGGGTGTGGCAGGAAGATGAAAACCCCCATGCGCTGGTCGCGAGCTGGCTGCGCGACCTGAAGCTGGCCGGCCGTCCGGTGGCGGTCGAGGAAACGACGCGCTTCTTTGCGGTCGACGGGCTGCGGCAGGCGCTGCCCGATGTGCGGATCGGATCGGGCGCGGCACTGGTGAATGGCTGCCGGATGCTCAAATCCCCGGCCGAGATCGCGCTGATGCAGCGCGCGTCCGACATCGTGATCGCCGCCTATCGCGCCACTGCGCCGCAGGTGCAGGCGGGGATGGACGGGGCGCAGATCTTCCAGATCATGCGCGGCGAAATCGCCCGGCGCGGCGGCGAGACGCCGTCGGGCGGGGTCGAGATCAACGAAGGCAGCGCCCTGCCCCATGGCTCGCGCGAGCGGCAGACGGTGCGCGCGGGATCGGTGATCCTGATGGACTGTGGCTGCACGGTCGATGGCTATCATGCCGATATCTCCCGCACCTTCGTGTTCGGCACGCCCGACCGCGCGCAGCGGGAAATGTTCGCCCATGTCAGGCGCGGCCAGGATGTGGCGATGGCGGCGGCGCGGATCGGCGTGCCGGCGGGGCAGGTCGATGATGCGGTGCGGCGCGAATATGAACGGCTGGGCTATGGCCCGGGCTATCGCCTGCCGGGCCTGTCGCACCGCACCGGCCATGGCATCGGCATGGACGTGCACGAGCCGGTCAACCTGGTGCATGGCGAGACGACGCCGCTGCAGCCGGGCATGTGCTTTTCAAACGAGCCGGGGCTGTATGCGCCGGGGCGCTATGGCATCCGCATCGAGGATTGTTTCTACATGACCGAAAGCGGCCCGCGCTATTTCTCCGAACCGCCGCCCTCGCTCGACGATCCGTTCGCCTGACCGCCACCGGCCCGGGCGACCGGGCCGGCGGCACAGCCATAAGCGCGGCTGCGCCAGTTGCGCAGATGCGCGCCCGCGAGCAGCAGCGCCCCCGGCACGGTCAGCAGCGTCTCGGCCAGTTCAGGCACGTCGGCTATCGCCCCTGCGGCCAGCAGCGCCAGCCCCGCCCCGGCGAGCAGCAGCGGTGCCGCCTGCCGGTGCCGCCTGACGCCCAGCGCCAGCGCGACGATGCTGGTCGGCACCGCAAAGGCGAGCGCCCAGAGGTGAAACGCCTCCGGCCAGCGCACCCAGACGGTGAGCACCGGCAGCAGCAGCGCGACCAGCGGCAGGGCAAGGCAATGGACAAGGCACAGGGCCGAGGCGGCAATCGCCGCCCCGTCGAGCAGCCGTGCGGGCATGACGGAGGACGGGCCAGAGCACAGGCCGGAGAACGGGGCCGGATCGGGCATCTGCAAGGCTTTCTGGTCGCGGCGCCGGCCGATCCGCCGCCCTGTCATGCCTCCAGATGATGATACATTATATCATTTGCAAGACCTGCCCGGTCCCGCGCCGGCATATCAGCCGGTGATGCCGGGCAGGTTCAGCCCATGGTCGTGCGCGCATTCGCGCGCCGCGTCATAGCCGGCATCGGCATGGCGCATCACCCCGGTCGCGGGATCGTTCCACAGCACCCGTTCCAGCCGCCGCGCCGCCGCCGAGCTGCCATCGGCGACGATCACCATGCCGGCATGCTGCGAATAGCCCATGCCCACGCCGCCGCCATGGTGCAGCGACACCCAGCTGGCCCCCGACGCGGTGTTGAGCAGCGCGTTGAGCAGCGGCCAGTCCGACACCGCATCCGATCCGTCGCGCATCGCCTCGGTCTCGCGATTGGGGCTGGCGACCGATCCTGAATCGAGATGATCGCGGCCGATGACGATCGGGGCCTTCAGCTCACCCCGCGCGACCATCTCGTTAAAGGCAAGGCCCAGCCGGTGGCGGTCGCCCAGCCCGACCCAGCAGATGCGCGCCGGCAGCCCCTGAAAGCGGATGCGCTCGCGCGCCATATCGAGCCAGTGATGCAGATGGGCATTGTCGGGCAGCAGATCCTTCACCCGCTGGTCGGTGCGGTAAATGTCTTCAGGGTCGCCGGACAGCGCCGCCCAGCGAAACGGCCCGATGCCGCGGCAGAACAGCGGCCGGATATAGGCGGGCACGAAACCGGGGAAATCGAACGCCCCGTCAAGCCCCATGTCATGCGCGACCTGACGGATATTGTTGCCATAATCGAGCGTCGGCACGCCTGCGCGGTGAAAGGCGAGCATCGCTTCGACCTGATCGCGCATCGAGGCGCGCGCCGCCCGGTCGACCGCCCCCGGATCCTCGGTCCGCGCGCTCTGCCAGCGGTCGAGCGACCAGCCGCGCGGCAGATAGCCATTGATCGGATCATGCGCCGATGTCTGGTCGGTGACGATATCGGGGCGCACGCCGCGCCGCACCAGTTCAGGATAGAGGTCGGCGGCATTGCCGAGCAGCCCGACCGACACCGGCGCGCCGCCCCCGGCCCCGGCCCAGGCCGCCGTCTCTGCGATGATCGCCAGCGCCTCGTCCAGATCGGTCGTCGCGCGGTCGAGATAGCCGGTGCGCAGCCGCATCTCGATCCGGCTCGGCTGGCATTCGATGGCCAGGCACGACGCCCCGGCCATGGTCGCGGCCAGCGGCTGCGCCCCGCCCATGCCGCCCAGCCCGGCGGTCAGGATCCAGCGGCCCGCAAGGCTGCCGCCATAATGGCGGCGGCCGACCTCGACAAAGGTCTCATAGGTGCCCTGCACGATCCCCTGGCTGCCGATATAGATCCACGAGCCTGCGGTCATCTGGCCGTACATCATCAGCCCGGCGCGATCGAGCTGGTTGAAATGCTCCCAGGTCGCCCAGCGCGGGACGAGGTTGGAGTTGGCGATCAGCACGCGCGGCGCATCGACATGGGTGCGGAACACGCCGACCGGCTTGCCCGACTGGACGAGCAAAGTCTCCTCCTCGCCCAGATCGGTGAGCGCGGCGACGATCGCGTCAAAGCTGCGCCAGTCGCGCGCCGCCCGGCCGATCCCGCCATAGACGACCAATTCGTGCGGATTTTCCGCCACTTCAGGGTCGAGATTGTTCATCAGCATGCGCAGCGCCGCTTCCGCCTGCCAGGTGCGCGCCGTGCGCTCGGGGCCGCGCGGGGCGCGGATCAGCCGCTGATTGTCCATCCGGGTCATGACTGGCCTTTCGCAAAATCGAGACATTCGCTGAGGATCGCGCGCAGCACCGGGCGCAGCCGGGCAAGGCACGCCGGATCGATCCGGCCGGTCGCCTCGTCCAGATAGGCGCGCTGGGCGAGTTCCATCTGCACGGCATGGACGCCGTCGGCAGGCCGGCCGAGGCGACGGGTGATCCAGCCGCCCTTGAACCGCGCGTCGACGACATGATCGGCCCCGCACCGCGCGGCGATGGCGGCGGCAAGGGCGGGCGCACAGCTCGTCCCGCCATTGGTGCCGATGTTGAAACAGGGCAGCCGCCCCGCAAACAGCCAGGGCAATTCGCTGCGGATCGAATGGGCGTCATAGACGATGACCGCCGGGTGGCGCGCGCGCAGCCGGGCAATCTCGGCATCGAGCGCGGCGTGATAGGGATCGAACCACAAGGCGCGGCGGTGCGCGATTTCGCCGGCACCGGGCGCAAGCCCCGCCCGGTAGAGCGGCTGGCCGGCAAAATCGGTCGTCGGGCACAGCCCGGTCGTCGCCTGCCCCGGATAGAGCGATGCGCCCGACGGATCGCGGTTGACGTCGATCGCGATCCGCGACCGGCGGGTGCGGATCACCGTCGCGCCCAGCCCGGTTGCGAACCGGTAGAGCCGGTCGACATGCCAGTCGGTGTCGGCCAGCGCCGCCGCCGGATCGCGCAGCCGCGCGGCAATGCCGGGCGGAATCGCGGTGCCGGCATGGGGGATGCTGACGATCAGCGGCTGATCCCCCCGGCTGACGGCCAGCCAGCCGGGCATCAGCCGTCAATCCCCGGCAGCTCGGCCAGCACGGCGAGCGCGCCGCCGGCGACCAGCGCGGTCGCCGCGATGATGTCGGGATGGAAATGCCGGTCGGCGGCCAGCATCGGCACCTTGTCGCGCAGCAGGGTGCGCGCCGCCTCCAGCACCGCGCTCGACCTGAGCGGGGCATGAAAGTCGCAGCCCTGTGCGGCGGCCAGATATTCGATGCCGAGGATCGCGGCGAGATTGTCGGTCATCGCCGCCAGCCGCCGCGCGCCATGCGCGGCCATCGACACATGATCTTCCTGATTGGCCGATGTGGGAATGGAATCGACCGACGCCGGAGTCGCGCGCTGGCGGTTTTCCGACACCAGAGCGGCGGCCGTGACCTGCGGGATCATGAAGCCGGAGTTGAGGCCCGGCCGCGGCGTCAGAAACGCCGGCAGCCGCGACAGCGCCGGATCGACCAGCATCGCGATCCGGCGTTCGGCGATGCTGCCGATCTCGCACACCGCAAGCGCGATCATGTCGGCGGCAAAGGCGACCGGCTGGGCATGGAAATTGCCGCCCGACAGCGCGGTGTCGTCATCGGCCATGATCAGCGGATTGTCCGACACGCCGTTCGCCTCGCGCGCCAGCGTGGTCGCCGCCTGGCGCAGCAGATCAAGGCATGCGCCCATCACCTGGGGCTGGCAGCGCAGGCAATAGGGGTCTTGCACCCGCGCATCATCGGCCAGATGCGAGGCGCGGATCGCCGATCCCGCCATCAGCCGGGCAAGCGCTGCCGCCGCCTCGGCCTGCCCGGCCTGACCGCGCAGCGCATGGATGCGCGGGTCAAAGGGCGTGTCCGAGCCCTTGGCCGCTTCGGTCGACAGCGCCCCGGTCAGCAGCGCGGCGCGGAACAATGTGTCGGCGGCGAACAGCCCGGCCAGCGCATAGGCGGTCGAGAATTGGGTGCCGTTGAGCAGCGCCAGCCCTTCCTTGGGGCCGGGGTCGAGCGGGGTCAGCCCGGCGCGGGCAAGCGCATCGGCGGCCGGCATCCTGACGCCGCCCAGATCGATCTCGCCGACCCCGATCATCGCGGCGGCCATGTGCGCGAGCGGGGCAAGATCGCCCGACGCGCCGACCGAGCCCTGCGCCGGCACCACCGGCAGCGCCCCGGCGGCAAGCATCGCTTCCAGCATCGCCACCGTCTGCGGGCGCACGCCCGATGCGCCATGGCCGAAACTGGCGAGTTTGAGCGCCATCATCAGCCGCAACACCGGGCCGGGCATCGCCTCCCCCACCCCGGCGGCGTGGCTGAGGATGATGTTGCGCTGCAACTGCGCCAGATCGGCGGGGGCGATGGATTCACTCGCCAGCCGGCCAAAGCCGGTGTTGATCCCGTAAACGGGCGCGCCCCGCGCGACGATCCGGTCGACGGCGGCGGCGCTGGCGGCAATCGCCGGGCGCGCGGCATCCGCCAGCCGCACCGGCGCGCCCGCCATCGCCCGCCGCCAGTCGGCCAGCGGCACCGCGCCCGGCACCAGTTCGATCATGTGTCCTGTCCTTTGAAGATGCGCCGCCACAACGGGTTCGGCCCGATGCGGCAGACAAGGTCGTGGGGATGGTCGATGTCCCAGATCGCCAGATCGGCATCATGGCCGGGCCGCAGCGCGCCGACCTGGCCCGCCAGCCCCAGCGCGCGGGCGGCGATCACCGTCATGCCGGTCAGGCATTCATCGGGGGTCAGGCCGAACAGCACCGCGGCCATGTTCATCGCCGCCAGCGGCGAAGCGAGCGGCGAGGTGCCGGGGTTGAGATCGGTCGCCACCGCCATCGCCACGCCCGCCGCGCGCAGCGCCGCGACCGGCGGGGGCGTGGTTTCGCGCAGGAAATAATAGGCACCGGGCAGCAGCACCGCGACCGTGCCGGCGCGCGCCAGCGCGGCGATGCCGGCCGCGCCCAGATGCTCCAGATGATCGGCCGACAGCGCACCGTGCCGCGCCGCCAGTTCGGCCCCGCCCTGATCCGACAGCTGTTCGGCGTGCAGCCGCACGGCATAGCCCCGGGCGCGGGCGGCGGCGAACAGCCGGTCGATCTGTGCCGGGGAAAAGGCGATGGTCTCGCAAAACGCATCGACCGCATCGGCCAGCCCGGCAGCGGCGGGCAGCATGTCGGCGATGACATGGTCGATATAGGCATCGGCGGGGCTGGCGATCCCCGCGCCGCGGAACTCGGGCGGCACCGCATGCGCGGCGAGCAGGCTGGTCGTCACCCGCACCGGCCGCACCCCGGCGAGCGCGCGGGCGGCGCGCAGCATCTTGAGTTCATCGGCGGTCGTCAGCCCGTAACCCGATTTGATCTCGACCGTCGTCACCCCTTCGGCAATCAGCGCGTCGAGCCGGGCAAGGCTCTGGCCGACCAGCCCGGCTTCGTCCGCCGCGCGCGTCGCCCGCACGGTCGCCAATATGCCCCCGCCCGCCTGCGCGATGGCGGCATAGTCCGCCCCGCCCAGCCGGGCGACAAACTCGCCGGTGCGGTTGCCGGCATGAACCAGATGGGTGTGGCAGTCGATCAGCCCGGGGGTGATCCAGCGGCCGCCGCAATCGATCACCTCGCCGCTCGCAAAGCCGGGCGCATCGGCGGCGGCCCCGGCCCAGAGGATGCGGCCACCGGCCACCGCGACCACCCCGTCCTCGACCAGCCCGAGCGGATCGCCCGCCCCGCCCGTCATCATCGCCAGCCGCGCGCCGCGCCACAGCCGGTCGCAGCCGGCAGGGCCGGAGCCGGTTGGGCCGGAGCCGGTTGGGCGGGCAGGATCGGACGACTCGTCGGCCATGGCTTGATCCTGTCGCCCGTCGGCTGTTATGTCTAGACATAATAGACTGCGGACCACAGCTCGGGTCCGCGCGAGGGAGAGCGGCGATGATCCTGTGGTTCAACGAGGCGCTGCTGCCCGGCGGCTGGGCCGCCAATGTCGCCGTGCATGTCGAAGGCGACCGGATCGCGGCGGTGGCGCCGGGGGCCGATCCCGCGGCGGCCGATGAACGCCATGCCGTCGCCCTGCCCGGCCTTGCCAATGTCCACAGCCATGGCTTTCAGCGCGGCATGGCCGGGCTGTCGGCAATCGCCGCGCCGGGCGGCGACGATTTCTGGAGCTGGCGCACCGTCATGTACCGGTTTCTCGACCGGCTCGACCCCGATGATGTCGAGGCGATCACCGCCTTTGCCTGTGTCGAGATGCTGGAGGGCGGCTTCACCCGGCTGGGCGAGTTTCACTATCTGCACCACGCCCCCGATGGCCGGCCCTATGCCGCGCCGGCCGAAATGGCCGGGCGGATCGCGGCGGCGGCACAGGCGGCGGGGATCGGGCTGACGCTGCTGCCGGTCTTTTACGCCCATGGCGATTTCGGCGGCCGCCCGCCCGGCGCGGGGCAGCGGCGGTTCATCACCGATGTCGACGGCTTTGCCCGGCTGGTGGCGGACAGCCGCGCGCTCCTTGCCCCCGGCGACACGCTGGGCATCGCGCCGCACAGCCTGCGCGCGGCGACGCCCGAAGAGCTGACCGCGTTGCTGCCGCTGATGGCGGACGGCCCCATCCATATCCACGCCGCCGAACAGCTGCGCGAGGTGGAGGCGAGCGTCGCGGTGCTCGGCGCCCGGCCGGTCGAATGGCTGCTGGCCAACATGCCGGTCGATCGCCACTGGTGCCTTGTCCATGCCACGCACATGACCGATGCCGAAACGGCCGCGCTGGCGGCATCGGGGGCGGTCGCCGGCTTCTGCCCGCTGACCGAGGCCGATCTGGGCGACGGCATCGCCCCGGCCGACACGCTGCTCGGCTGTCGCGGCAGGCTGGCGATCGGCACCGATTCCAACATCCTGATCGATGCGGCGGGCGAGCTGAGGCAGCTTGAATATGCGCAGCGGCTGAAGCGGCGGCAGCGCAACATCCTGGCCACGGCCGATTATCCCTCGGTCGGCCGGTCGCTGTTCGAAGCGGCGCTTGCCGGCGGGCAGCGGGCGCTGGGCCATGGCGGCGGGCTGGCCGCGGGCGCGCCGGCCGATATCGTGACGCTCGCCGCCGATCATCCGGCGCTCTGCGGCGCGGGCGGCGACCGCTGGCTCGACGGCTGGATCTTCGCCGCGCGCGCGCCCGTGATCGACAGCGTCTGGCGTGCCGGTCGCAAGCGGGTGGCCGGCGGCCGCCATCTCGCACGCGATACCATCGCCTTGCGCTATCGCCGGGCGCTGGCCAAGATGGCGGCGTGACGATCGAACAGCGCATCCGGGCGGATATCGAAGGCAGGATCCGCGCCGGGGAGTGGAAGCCCGGCCACCGCATCCCCTTTGAACATGAGCTGGTGGCCCAATATGGCTGTGCGCGCGCGACCGTGGGCAAGGCGCTGGCGGCGCTTGCCCGGTCGGGGCTGATCGAGCGGCGGCGCAAGGCCGGGTCCTTCGTCGCCCAGCCGCAGCTGGAAGCGGCCGTGCTCGACATTCCCGATATCGGCGCGGCGGTGGCGGCGCGCGGCGACGCCTATCGCTGGGAACTGCGCGCCCGGTCGCAGCGACCGGCCCCGCCCGCCGATCCGGCCGCAGCGCTGCTCGGCACCGCCGGCCCGGTGCTGATGCTCGACGGCGTCCATCATGCCGGCGACCGGCCCTTTGCCCATGAACACCGGCTGATCGCGCTCGACGCGGTGCCGGAAGCTGCCGCCGCCGATTTCGCGGCCGGCGAGCCGGGACGCTGGCTGATCGCCCATGTGCCATGGAGCGAGGCGCGCCACCGGATCAGCGCCGTGCCCGCCGGCCGCGCCCATGCCGCCGCGCTCGACGTGCCGCCGGGCACTGCCTGCCTGCAGATCGAACGCTGGACCTGGCGGCTGGGCCAGGGGATCACCCATGTCGTCCAGCTGTTTCCCGGCCACCGTTACGATCTGGTCGCCCAGTTCACCCCCGCTGCGCGTTAGCGGGGGTGTTTGTTGCGCGCCTGTCGGCGCGGGGGCGGTGTTTGTGGTGCGGCTCACGCCGCACGGGCGGCACCGGCCCGCACCCCCACCCGGCCTCCCAACGGCAGGTTACGCTATGGGAGGCCGGGTGGGGGTGCGGGCCGGTGCCGCGACCAAACAAAGACCCCGCTCAGTGACCGGCCGTCGGAATCCCGCCGCCGCGCGGTTTGGGGGCCAGCCACACGGCAAGCGCGGCGGTCAGGAACACGCTTGCCGCCACCTGATAGACATGCGCCGCACCGATGGTCGCCGCCTGCGCCTCGACCAGCCGGTCGATCGCCGCCCGCGCCTGTTCGGGGGACGCGCCGCCCGCCTCGATCAGCGCCGAGGTGCGCCCGACATCATGGAGCGTGGGCACCAGCTCGCTGCGCATCCGTTCCGAACTGTCGTCCCACAGCGTCGTCGCCACCGCCGTGCCGATGGCACCGGCCAGCGTGCGCATGAAGCTCATCAGCCCGGCCGCCGACACCACCTTGTCCGCCGGCACAGCGCCGAGAGCGAGCGCGGTCAGCCCGATGAAGAAGAACGGCATCCCCGCCCCTTGCAGCAGATGCGGAAGCGCCAGCTGCCAGTAATCGGAATCGGTCGTCCACTGGGTGCGCAGCAGCGACATCAGGAACAGCCAGCCAATGCCGCCGGTGATCAGCCAGCGCACATCGACCCGCGCCACCAGCCGCGCCGCAAAGGGCGACACCAGCACCGCGAACAGCCCGACCCAGGCGACGACATAGCCGGCATTGGTGGCGGTATAGCCGAGCACCTGTTGCAGCCAGAGCGGGGTCAGCACGATCTGCGCGAAAAACGCCCCGAAGCCGAGCGAGATGGCAAGCACCCCGGCGACAAAGCCGCGATGCCGGAACACGCGCACATCGACGATGGGATCGGCCTCGGTCAGTTCCCAGATCAGGAACGCCGCGAACCCGACCGCGGCGATGATCGCCAGCCCGATGATCCAGCGCGATTCGAACCAGTCATATTCGCGCCCGGTGTCGAGCATGATCTGGAGCGCGCCGACGAACAGCACGAGCAGCGCCAGCCCGATATAGTCGATCCGCGCGCGCACGGTGCGGGTTTCAAACGGCGTGATCATCCGCTGCACGCCGAAAAAGCAGATGGCGACGATGGGCAGGTTGATGAAGAAGATCCACGGCCAGCTCCAGTTATCGCTGATCGTGCCGCCGAGAATCGGGCCGAGGATCGGCGCGGTCGTCGTCGTCATCGCCCAGATCGACAGGGCGACCGGCTGGCGGTTCTTGGGAAAGATCCGCAGCAGCAGCGTCTGCGACAGCGGCATCAGCGGCCCGCCCATCAGCCCCTGCATGACGCGGAAGGCAACAAGCATCGGCAGCGTCGTCGCCAGCCCGCACAGCAGCGAGAACAGGCCAAAGCCGAGCATCGAGATCAGGAACCAGCGCACGCTGCCGAACCGCCCCGCCAGCCAGCCGGTCAGCGGCACGCTGATCGCGTCGGCCACCGCATAGCTGGTGATGACCCATGTGCCCTGGGTCGGCGACACTGCCAGCCCGCCGGCAATGTGCGGCACCGCGACATTGGCGATCGAGGTGTCGAGCACGACGATGAAGTTCGCCAGCGCGAGCGCAAACGCCCCGATCAGCAGCCGCGCACCGGTCAGCGGCTGCGGTTCGTCGGGCATGGTGAGCGCGGCGGGGGCGGCGGGGGCAGCGCCCTCCCCCGGCCCGGCGGCAAGGGTTCCGGCCATGGCGCTCAGCGCTCCCGCGTGTCGATGACGGCTTCCATCGACAGGCCGATGCGTAGCGGATGGGCGCGCAGTTCGCGCGGGTCGAGCGCGATGCGCACCGGCAGGCGCTGGACGACCTTGATCCAGTTGCCGGTCGCATTCTGCGCCGGAATGAGCGCAAAGGCCGATCCGGTGCCGCCGGCAAAGCCGACCACCCGGCCATGGAACACGACATCGTCGCCATAGAAATCCGACACCAATTCCACCGGCTGGCCGGGGCGCACATCGGCGAGCTGGTTTTCCTTGAAATTGGCATCGACGAACGCGGCATCGACCGGCACGATCGTCATCACCGGCGTGCCGGCGGCGACCCGCTGGCCAAGCTGGACCTGCTTGTTGGTGACGATCCCGGCAATCGGCGCGCGGATGACGGTGCGGGCAAGGTTGAGCCGCGCCTGTTGCAGCCGCGCGCGCGCCGCGACAATCTCGGGCGCGGTGTCGAGCGTGGTGCCCTGAACCAGCGCGGCGGTCGCCGCGACATCGCCGCCGGCCGCCCGGCGCGTGGCCTCCGCGCTCGCCACGCCCGCCCGCGCCAGATCGCGCGCCGCGCGCGCCGACTGGAAGGCGGTGCGCGCCGCCGTCAACTCATCGCCCGACACCGCACCGCCCGGGGCCAGCGCCTCGCGCCGCGCCAGTTCGATCCGCGCGCGTTCAAACCCGGCCTCGGCATCGGCCAGCCGCGCGCGCGCCTCGGCGATCTCCGAGCTGCGGGCAACCGCCCGGCCGCTTGCCGCGCCCAGATTGGCCTCGGCCTGATGGAAACGCTGCACCGCCTGAGCAAGCGCGCTTTCGGCCTCGGCAACCGCGATCTTCGCGTCCGCGGGATCGAGCACAAGCAGGATCTGGCCCTTGGCGACCATCTGCGTGTTGGCAACCGGCACCGCCGCGACCGGGCCGCCGACCAGCGGCGCGATCTGCGCGGTATCGGCCCCGACATAGGCATTTTCGGTCGACACCCGGCCATATTGGGTGAGGAAAAACCACACCGCCCAAACCAGGGTCAGCGCGGCGACGACCGCGCCGAGCAGCATGAACAGGCGGCGGCGGCGGCCGGCAGGTGCCGCAGCGGCGGCGCGATCGGTGAGGGGCTGATCGGGCGACATGTCCGACATCATCAATGTCCTTGGGAAGGCGAGTTCGGGGAAACAGAATCGGGCTGCTGGCCGAAGCCGCCGCCCAGCGCGCGGACGAGCGCGACGTCGAGCGTAAGCCGCCGCCCTTCGAGGTCGGCGACCGCGCGTTCGCTCTGGAGCAATTGGTCGTCGGCGGCGAGCGCGCTCAGCTGGCCGGCCAGCCCGCCTTCATAGCGGATGCGGGCGATCCGCGCCGCCTCGCGCGCCGAGGCCAGAGCGGCGCGCTGCTCGGCCAGCCGGACGTCGAGCGCCCTGAGGCTGGCAAGCGCATCGGCCACCTCGCGCAGCGCGCCGACCAGCGCCGCGTCATAGCGCGCGACCGCTTCGTCATATTGGCCGCGCGCGCCGCGATAGGCCCCGGCCAGCCGCCCGCCCTCGAAGATCGGCAGGGTGAGCGCCGGGCCGAGATTGGCGATGCGCGACCCGCCATCGATCAGCTGGTTCAGCCCCAGCGATTGCAGCCCGACCAGCGCCGACAGGTTGAGATTGGGGTAGAAGGCCGCGCGCGCCACCTTGATCCGCGCCGCCGCCGCCTCGGCCCGCAGCCGCGCCGCCGCCAGATCGGGCCGGCGGCCGACCAGATCGAGCGCGAGATTGGCGGGCGCGCCCTTGCCAAGCGGCGTCATCGCCGGGCGGGCAATCGCCAGCCCCCGGTCCGGCCCGGCACCGATCAGCGCGGCGATGCGGTGGCGCGTCAGCATGATCGCCTCGTCAAGCGCGGCGATCTCCGCCCGGGCGGCGGGCACGCGCGCCTCTGCCTGGGCAAGTTCGCCGCGCGTGTCGACGCCTGCATCGACACGGCGCGCGGTGAGCGCGGCGGTGTCGCGGCGGATGCGTTCGGCGGCGACGGCGACGTCGCGCTGGCGATGCAGCAGCGCCAGATCGGCATAGGCGGCGGCGATGCCGGTCGACAGCATCAGTTCGGCCTGGGCGGCGTCCATCGCCGCCGCCCGGCTTTCGGAGGTGGCGGCGGCCAGCGCGGCGCGGTTGCGCCCCCATAGATCGAGATCGAACGACACCGAGCCTGCGATCCGGCCGACATCCTGAATCCCGTCGGGAACGAACTGGGGCGGAATGCCCAGATTCTGGCTCTGCTGCTGGCCGCCCGCCGAGGCCTCGACCCCGAGGCGCGGCAGCGTGGCCCCGCGCGCCTGCTCGGCCAGCCCCTCGGCGGCGCGCAGCCG
>NZ_JAPFGX010000055.1:0-13968 GCF_059803575.1 Sphingomonas sp. URJC2 | reverse complement strand
GCGGCATGCCTCCGCGGTCGTCCCGCCCTGGCCCAGCATGATCTCAACCTCACGCAGCTTCCCGATGATCTCCTCGGGCTTGTGCTTCTTGGCAGGCATTCGTCGTCCCTTCCTTGATCCAGACTCTCATAGTCGATGGACCACTCAGAAGGGGGCAGCTCAGCCGTTCGGATTGAGCGAAACGAACGCGGGGTCCTTCGACTCGTTCTTGGAGATGTCTACAAAGTGCGGCTCGTATGCCAGACCGACCTCTTCAAGCATGATCGAAACCTTGACGCCGTTGGGCGTCGGTGCCGCATACAGCTGCAGGCGATCAGGATGCGCTGCTGGCCACCGCTGCGCGATCGGGAATGAGGAGAGATCTGGCATTCGGCTGCAATTCTCGAAATAAGCCGGTCCAACAGACTGTCAGAACGATCATCCCTTCGTGGCCATGGCGACGCGACCACGAAGGGAACTGCTGATGCTATGAAGGAGCGTGGACCGCTCGATCAGTCCGCCTGTGCCGTAGCCGCGCCGTGCGCACCGCCGGCGTCCTGGCGTTTTGGAAGCACCCAGTCGGGTCGTGCGAAGTGGCACGTGTAACCGCCCGGCCGCTTCTCGAGGTAGTCCTGATGCTCCGGCTCGGCTTCCCAGAAGTCGCCCACGGGCTCGACCTCGGTGACGACCTTGCCATTCCAGAGCCCCGATGCATCCACGTCGGCGATCGTGTCCTCGGCGATGCGCTTTTGCTCCTCGTCGACATAGTAGATGCCGGACCTGTAGGAGGCTCCGCGGTCGTTGCCTTGACGATCCTTCGTCGTCGGATCGTGGATCTGGAAAAAATATTCCAGGATGTTCCGGTAGCTCGTCACCTCGGGATCGAAGGTGATCTCGATCCCCTCGGCATGCGTGCCGTGATTGCGATAGGTGGCATTGGGGACGTCGCCGCCGGTGTAGCCCACGCGGGTCGAGATGATGCCCGGCTGCTTGCGGATCAGATCCTGTATACCCCAGAAACAGCCGCCAGCGAGAACTGCGCGCTGATGCATGTTAAACCTCCTCTACTTGATCGAGATATTCACCGTATCCCTCGGCCTCCATCTCATCGCGGGGGACGAAGCGGAGCGCTGCCGAATTGATGCAGTAGCGCAGGCCGCCCTGGTCGGCGGGGCCATCCGGGAAGACGTGGCCGAGATGGCTGTCACCATGCACCGACCTGACCTCGGTCCTTGTCATCCCATGGGAGCTGTCCCGCACTTCGTTGACATGCGCAGGGACGATCGGTTTGGTGAAGCTTGGCCAGCCGGAGCGTGAATCGAACTTGTCGGTGGATGCGAACAGTGGCTCACCCGAAACAACGTCGACGTAGATCCCCGGCTCCTTGTTGTCATTGTATTCACCCGTGAACGGCCTCTCGGTGCCGTGCTCCTGAGTGATGCGACGCTGCTCAGGGGTCAGGCGATCGATTGCGGCCTGTGTTTTCTCAAACTTCATGATTAGACCTCCAATGCTAAGTCCAGAACTTTAGGCGCACCACGATCAGCATGGCTGATGTGTCATCTAGTCGACTATCGCAGCCGCATACGTACTTATCCAATACGTCGTGCGCATAGTTTCCATAGCCTCGCCGCTTTGATTGATGCGGCTCACCGCCACTCATGTCGCGCCGCAAGCTGCGCGATTTTCCGGATTTCAACCGGCGCCGTCGATCCGGAAACAGTCACGATCACCACCTCCCTTTCCAACGTGAAACCCTCGATAGGCCGTGTAACGAGGCCGGTCTCTGCGGCTGACCGCTCCGGGACGATGCATATCGCGCTACCCTCGGCAACGATGCGGTGGACCCAGTCTTCGCGGTCTGAACGCAAGCGCGGGCGCATCACTACGTCGCGCCGCGCAAAGTGCTCTTGTATCTGGTCGCGAAACTCGCAGTTGAGCCGATCGACCAACGGGAATTTCGCCAAGTCGTCCCCACGAACAATTTCCGCTGCCGCCAACGGGTGACTCACTGCGCAGGCGAGTACGAAGCGCTCTTGGAAGAGCGGTCGAACATCGAGCTTCCGATCTGGGCGAACTTCCCGCGGAAGAATACACGCGTGATACTTGCCGGATAGGACCTCCGACGAGTCTTCGCCCGACTGAAGTGAATGCAGTCTGATCTCGATGGACGGGACTTCCTCCAGGGCACCCTCGAAAAAAGATGCAAACCTTTTCGGTCCGACGGTCGGCGCGACAGCGATGTCAAGCACGCGGTGGCGCCCCATCGTCCAGTTCTCAGAGTGATCGCGCACGCTCCTCAACGCCAAGAGCATACGACGGAATTCCGCTTCAACATCCTGGCCGAGGCCCGTGAGCCGGCTGTTCTTTCCGTCCCGATAGATCAGTGCCCCGCCGAGTTCTTCCTCCAGGCGACGAATGGCACGCGTCAGGCTTGGCTGCGACACGCCACTTAACCGAGCAGCCTCGGTGAAATTCAGCGTCTCAGCCAAGTTTATGAAATAGCTGACCTGATTGAGTTCCATCACCCCTCGGCCCATGTCTCTCTCGACTACCTCCGCAGATCCGTCTTCGACCGACCGGAGCGGAGAAGTATGCGCGACGCATATAGTTTGCCGGTTAGGGGTTGTCTATATGCGCGACGCATATAAAAGGTTTGTCCTGTCGTGACTGGTGCCCATTCAAGGTGCTGCCCGGCCCAACGGTAGAGCGCGAGGCAATGCTCGCCCCGGCTCGCGGGTGGGGGAGATCGTTGAATGGCGGAGGAATGCGGAGTTCCGGGTTGGAACGGCGCGCTCATATGTTCTGGGAGGTATCGACGTGCCTGCAGCGAAGTTCACGTTCGAGAACGGAGAGGGCAAGCTTCTCAGCGGGCTCCTAGAGTCTCCGGAAGGCACTCCTCGCGGATGGGCGATCTTCGCTCATTGCTTCACGTGCGGGAAGGACAGCCGAGCGGCTGTCCACATTTCCCGCGCACTGTCACGGGCAGGGATCGGCGTCCTGCGATTTGACTTTGCTGGCACTGGGGTCGGCGGCGCCGAAGGCGAGGCAGTGGATTTCGCCGCGGACGTGACGGATCTCAAGTCAGCGGCAAGGGCGATGACGACCGCGGGGATGACGCCCGCCCTTCTTATCGGACATAGCCTAGGTGGAACCGCTGCTCTGGTGGCTGCGACCGATCTGCCGGACATCGTCGCCGTGGCGACCATCGGCGCGCCGGCGGAACTCGAGCACATCCTCAAGGTCTTCAACGCCAGCGATCTCGACACGATCAGACGCGAAGGCGAGGCATCGGTCGACATTGCCGGCCGGCCTTTCCTCATCCGACGCAGCTTCGTCGACGCCGTCGAACAGGTGGATGTAGAAAAGGCGGTCGCTGCGCTCCGTCGTCCATTACTCGTCCTGCACTCCCCCCTCGATCAGGTGGTTGGGGTCGAGCATGCGTCGCGCATCTTCGTTGCTGCTCGGCACCCGAAAAGCTTCGTATCGCTCGATGCGGCCGATCACCTTCTTGCAGATGCCGCCGACGCGAACTTTGCATCCGCCATGGTCGCCACCTGGGCCAATCGCTACCTGCCACCCCTTGTGGCCGATCTTCCGCAGGTTGAGGCTGCCGATGGAGTCGAGGCCATCGAGACGCTGGCGGGCAAGTTCCAGCTCAAGGTTCGCAGCGGCAAGCATTCGATCTACTCGGACGAGCCGACATCGGTCGGCGGACTAGGGAGCGGTCTTTCGCCATATGAGTTGGTCTCCGCCGGCCTCGCTGCCTGCACGGTGATGACGATGCGCCTCTATGCAAACCGCAAAGGCTTTCCGCTCGAACGAGCGAGCACGAGGGTTGAGCACAAGAAGGTGGCGGACATGATGCCTCCAGACCGGTTCACTCGGACGATTGTCCTTGAAGGACCTCTGGATGAGGAGCAGCGCGCGCGCATTCTCGAGATCGCCGACCGCTGTCCCGTCGATCTCACGCTGATCCGTGGATCAGATGTCCAGACCGACCTCGTCGACGCACCCTTACCCAAGTGAAGTTCCGAGCCGGCGGCATGATCAAGAGGATTCGAGCCGACCCAGAAGCGAGGGATCTGTGAGCGACCCGTCTGTCGAAAGCGAAGCAAACCCGACGGAACGAGCGATACTCGCCGGCGGATGCTTCTGGGGCATGGAAGATTTGCTGCGGCAAAAGCGGGGGGTCGTCTCGACACGCGTCGGGTACATCGGCGGTGAAACGGTAGACCCGACCTACCATGATCATCATGGCCACGCCGAGGCGGTCGAGGTTGTCTTTGACCCCGCCGTTCTGAGCTATCGCTCCCTGCTGGAACTCTTCTTTCAGATCCACGACCCGACAACCTACGAACAACAGGGCAGCGACATCGGCCCAAGCTACCGCTCCGCCATCTTCTATACCGACAAGCGTCAGATGGAGGTCGCCTTGGCAACGATCGAGGATATCGAGGCATCGGGTCGATGGCCCGGGCCGGTCTTATCCGAGATCAATCCCGAGGAGCCATTCTGGGAGGCAGAGCCGGAGCACCAGAAGTATCTAGTGCGACATCCGAGGGGGTATAGCTGCCACTTCGCGCGTCCCACGTGGCGCCTCGACCGATCGCGCTGATGATGCGGCCAAGCCACGACCTGCTGGCACATCACAGCGCCATTGAACGCGCCAGCTCGCAAGTCGATGTTTGTTGAAGGAGGCTGCGACGGTGGGATCACCTATGACACCCGTCCCTGAGTTCGTCGTTGCCGGCATGTGGGGGCTAGTGTCTGGCAGCGGCTTGCTCTTGGGCGCGATCGTTGCAGATGCATTATCTGGCAAACTCAGTCATCGGATGGTTTCCGCCATTATGGGGTTCGGGGGCGGTGTCTTGTTTGCCGTGATCGCCACGGAACTCGTCGTTCGACCACATGCGGGCGGGGCGGCTACATGGCCTACCATCGCTTTGCCAGTAGGTGCGGGGATTTTCAGCGGCATAAACTGGTACCTCGCTAGGCGCGGGGCGAGGGACCGAAAGCGTTGTGGCGAGTGCGTCGAGCAACCCAACGAAGCGGAGCATCATGGAAGTGGAGCTGCGATCGCCGTGGGCAGCGTGCTCGACGGCATCCCTGAGGCCCTGGTAATCGGGATGTCGGTCGCCGGCGGCGGCGCGATCAGCCTGGCCGTAATCGTAGGCTTTTTTCTGGCGAACGTGCCTCAGGGACTCTCGAGCACCTCAGGCATGAAGCTGGCCGGCCGGTCTCGCACATACATCTACACGATATGGATCGGGATACCGCTTATAATCGCGATCGCGGCAGGTGTTGGAAACTTCCTGCTCGGATCAGCATCGGCGCAGGAGCCTGCCATCCTCCTATTCGCCGCTGGTGCCGTACTGGCCATGCTCGCCGAAGCCATGATCCCGGAAGCCTTCGAGAATGCGCCTCCGTTCATCGGGCTTATCACGGTCCTTGGCTTTCTGGCCGCCTACCTAATCGCGCAGCATTGAGCACGCGCTTCAAGACCACTGGTGCGGCCGTTACTCGCGGTCCTGCCCCCGCTCATGAAGCTCAGCGTCGATAGGACAATTGGTACAGCCATCGTAGCAACACAGGCGGCAGATGCGATAGGAGTGCTCGAGGTTCTCCAAACGGCCACGAAGGACGCGCTCGGCAATGTCGGCCAGGATCCTCATTTCGTCTTTGTTGAGGATCGACAAGCCCTCTTCGATGACCTTATCTCTTGCGGCTAGGATCGCAGCACTCGCCTTCTGACCGGCCGATGTCAGGTGCAGGGAACGGACGCGGCCGTCAGTCGCGGTTGCCCGGCTCTCGATCAGTCCTTCGGCAGTGAGCCGATCGGCAAGGCGGACCGTCCCTGCGTGCGACAAGCCCACGCCGACCGCCAGCATTCTCACCGAAAGCCCAGGCTGGTGCGCGAGCAGCGCTAGCGCTGACGCGGCAGGTCCTTCTTCCGGCGCCCGCGATGAACTAGCGCGAACGATGTCGTCGCTGATCATAAGTGCGAACGCCCCGAAAACGTTACGGTCTCGAGGTTCATCCATCCGTGCGGGTATATGTGCGCGACGCATAGACAGCAAGCTTCGGTGCGTATTGATCTGGCAGGTTAGAACAACCGGAAGTCCCGCAAAGTCAGAGACTTACCGAGGCACATCCAATTTTCATCAGTCGTAGTTTGCGACGAGCTGCCATACCACTCGATACGCTGCGGCTATGGCGGCTTGAGAGAACCCCGGCGTCTCTCCCCCTTCGGTTCACCAAGGACGCGGCGCTGGGGCAAAAGGTTCAACCCGCAGTACTGGGATCACGATCGATCCGCGTGTCTAACGTCAACCGCACCATCGCGCCCAACGATGATCGTATCGATCTCAGAGAGAAAAAGGCTGTGCGCGGCAACACCCGGAATGGCTGCGATCGCGAGTGCGGTCTGTTGCGGGTCTGTGATGACCCCGAAGGCCACATCCAGGATGTGATTGCCATGATCTGTCAAAAGCGGATCGTCATTCTGCAATCGGAGGGACACCGGAACTCCAAGGTCGGCGAGGCGCGCTCCGACGAATTCAGCGGCAAACGGGAAAACTTCGACGGGTAGCGGAAAGCGGCCGAGCCGCCTTACGACCTTGCTTGAATCGACCACGGCGATGACGCGAGCGGATGCCGCAGCAATAACCTTTTCCCTCAGCAAAGCGCCCCCGCCGCCCTTGATTGCCTGGAGGTTTTGATCGATCTCGTCGGCGCCGTCGATCGTGAGGTCCACTGAACTGAGACCCCCGAAGGCAACCAGCGGTACGGCCAATTCGCGGGCCAGAGCCTCGGTCATGCGCGAGGTTGGGACAGCCGTGATGCGGAGCCCGGCAGCAACTCGCTTTCCAAGATACTTCAGAACGTAGTTCGCCGTGCTGCCGGTCCCTAATCCGACAAGCATGCCGTCCTGGATTTCATCGACTGCCCTTTTGGCTGCGAGAGCCTTTTCTGCTTCAAGGTCAGACACCGTTTAAATCCTCCTTCCCTTCCCCGCGCAGTTCCGTCGCGCGCTGCATGATCTACGCGACGGTGCCGAGCAGGCGCCGGAAACGGCCAGTCAATCCCGGTCGCCTCGCCGTGTTGACCTGCTCGGAACCCACGCCTAGGTCTATGCGTCACGCATATATATCGTCGACTTGAGCGACAATTTTCCTACGAGCGGTAGCGAGAGATACTCGTTCCCGGCGGCGATTTCTCATCAACGAAAGGGAATGCGCATGACTGTCAGGGTCGCGATCAACGGTTTCGGGCGCATCGGCAGACTGACGTTGCGCTCGGTGGTCGAACTTCGCCGTCAGGATATCCAAGTCGTGGCTATCAACGATCTCGCACCGGTCGGCACCCTGGCTCACCTCCTCAAATACGACTCCGTCCACGGTCCCTTTCCGGGTGAAATCGACGTCGGCGCCGACTGGATCGATGTCGGCTACGGGAGAATCACAGTCACCATGCAGCGCGACCCGGCGGACTTGCCTCATCAGAAGTGCGGCGTCGATATCGCGATGGAGTGCTCAGGCTTCTTCACTTCGAAAGACAAGGCCAGCGCGCATCTGCGCGCCGGTGCGAAACGTGTTCTCGTCTCCGCACCCAGCGAAGGAGCCGACAAGACGATCGTCTTCAAGGTCAATCATGCGACATTGACGCCCGAAGATGTAATCGTTTCGAACGGGTCCTGCACGACCAACGTGCTCGCACCCGTGGCAAAAGTGTTGAACGATTTATTCGGCATCGAGCGCGGCTACATGACGACGGTCCACGCCTACACCGGCGACCAACCGACGTTGGATGCCGTGCACACGGATCCTTATCGAGGACGCGCAGCCGCTCTATCGATGATTCCGACATCGACGGGCGCGGCGAATGCAATCGGCCGCGTGTTGCCGGAGTTGAAGGGCAAGCTGCACGGATCCTCAATCCGTGTCCCCACACCCAATGTTTCGGTCATCGATCTAGCCGTGTCCGCCATGCGTGACGTCACCATCGAGGAGGTGAACGGAGCCATTCGGGTTGCTGCCGATGGACCAATGCAGGGCGTGCTCGCGGTCACAACCGAACCGTTGGTGTCGATCGATCTGAGCCATCGGACCGAGTCGTCGATCGTCGCACTGCCCCAGACCGACGTTGTCGATCGAAGACTGGTCCGCGTTCTAGCCTGGTATGACAACGAGTGGAGCTTTGCGACACGCATGGCGGATACCGCGCTCGAGATGGCCAAATTCGGCAACTAACCGCAGGCGCCGACCCCCAAAGCGAGCGTTCGCGCGAACTAAGGCGCCGTTTGCGCCACCCTACTCTCGCGTCCTTCAAGCACCATCCTGAGTGAAGTGGTCCACACAGGCAGCGCGATCAAATTTCGATCGAACTCGACAGAGGACTTAACAAGGTGTATGCGTGGCGCATATATCACGCAAGGTGATGACGATGCTCGACGAGCCCTCAGATCGACTGATCAACGTCTTTGGCGCGCTCGCTCAGGCCGTTTCCGATCGGGTGCGGATTGCCATAGCTGAGGCCTTTACCGCGGGTGGGGAAACCGCTGCTGCGCTGATTGCGATCGGTCACGATCCGGGGATGTCGATCGATCAGATCAGCCGGATCCTTCGCCTCTCACATGCCGGGACGGTTCGCGTTGTTGAGCGGCTGGATGATCAGGGCTTTGTAGGAAAGTCGCAGTCTCAGTCTGACCGCCGCGTCGCACGTATAACGCTGACGCGGCGGGGGCATGCCGAACGAACCAAACTCCTCAGCCTGAGAAATGCCGCGGTTTCCGGCCTTTTGGTCCGGGTCTCTGCCAACGACCGCATAGTTTTGGAACGGATCGCCGACACCATTCTGACTTCGTTGCTGGATGATCCGCAGAGCGCGCTGGCGACGTGCCGCTTCTGCGATCAGGCACGGTGTCTTGGCTGCCCGATGGGCACACGGCGCCACTGAAATCTTCCGTTTATCCACAACCGACATAATCTTCATCGAGGAGTTCCGATGCCGTTTCTGAACCGCTATCGCTTTCATGTTGCCGAGGAAAACAGAAGGGATCTGGCACTGCTGAGGTGGGCGCTCGTCCTGGTCTTCCTATGGTTCGGCGGCATGAAGTTCACTATGTACGAGGCCGAAGGGATCGCCCCGTTCATCGGGAACAGCCCGCTGATGAGTTGGCTCGGCATGTTCGGAACGCAGGGGCAGAGCTACTTCGTCGGGATCATCGAACTCTCGACGGCTGCGGCGCTGACCGTCGGCGCGTTTCGGCCTATCTTCTCAGCGCTCGGCGCCCTGATGTCGGTGTCAACCTACCTGATCACGCTAACTTTCTTCGTGACTACGCCGGGCGTCTCGGAGGCAAGCGCAGGAGGCTTCCCTGCGATATCGGCCGCGCCGGGACAGTTCCTGCTCAAGGACGCCGTTCTCCTCGCGGCGTCGCTCGTGTTGCTCTTCAACTCGGTCGAACGGCGACCAGTACAGTCGGCCTAACCCTGAGCATGCTGGTACAAGCTTGCGAGGGAGGGTGACAAATCGCCGGTGATCGAAGGCTCCCGTCTCCTTCGAAGTCTAAGTGGCGCCTGGCAACTCGATCGGGAAATCAGGGGTGCCGGCGCGCAGTTCCTCGGCAAGGCCGTCTTCGAGCCTCAACCTGATGGCACTTCCAATTACCGAGAATGCGGGACGCTTCTATTGCGAGACGGGCGAGAGCTATCCTCCCACCGGAGCTACACCTATCGTCCCTCCGAAAGGGGGTTCACGGTCGCGTTCGCGGACGGGCCGACCCTGGGCGATATCTTTGTGCGGCTTCTTTTCGACGCCGTGGACGATCAACAGCTCGTAGCTGACGACGTCCACCGCTGCGGTGCCGACACTTACGAGGTTCGCTACATTCTCGGGCGGCCGGGTGCATTCGAGACCATCATCGACGTGGTGGGCCCGGCCAAAGCCTATCGCCTGATCAGCAGTTACGTTCGCTAATGGTCGATGCGCCCGCCGCGTGTCAGCCTACGGCGTCCGATTAAGCCAATCAGAATGGTGGCAGTCATGGTTAGGACGGCTGCGAAGCCACCTGGTGACAGCGCGGGCACTGCTGACAGGATAAGACCATCATTCCCGCCGGGGATGAGAGAGATCCCAACCCCCATAAGGAAGCCGCCGAAGAGGGTTCGAAGAAGGTCACGGGCAGAAGGTTCCTGCAGGCCCATGTTGCCTTGCCCTGCAGAGGCGGCGAATGCGCCCATTACCGATGCGGCCACAGCTGGGAGTGCGACAACCCCGGTGCGCATGTCGTGGAGAAGAAGGCTGTGTTGCAACAACTGAGCAAGCGTCCAAGACGGCGATAGCGCAAAGAGCGCTCCGCCGGTCACTCCAAGTACCAACATCGATAATGCCAGCGGCCATCTCGCCCTTGGTCGCGATGCCTCGCTGACCGCCAGGATGATCGACACCAGCGTAAGAATGATCAGAAAGCTCAAGAGGCAGACCATACCCTGTACGCTCGGCTCCGCGAGCAGGCTAGGCCACATTGCGATACGATCGTGTCGCGCTCGGTCAATGAGCAGCATCCCGGCCGCTAGTCCAAAGGGCAGAGCTAGAAGTCGGACCTCCCCGTTCCCCAAACGAGCGAGCGATCCGAGCAAGCAGGTGTCGTTGACGAGGGCGCCTATTCCGAACGCGACGGCACCAGCGAGGAGCGAGGAGTCGATACTGGACGCGGTGATTGTTAGTCCGTCTATCGCCGCGACCCAGGCGAGCGGAACGGCAACGAGACCGGCAGCCGCCGATGCTGAGACAAGCCCGATGAGAATGCGAGGAGGGTGTCTCTTGGCCAGCTCGTCAGCGGCGGCGACCAGGCACGTCCCACCCTGGTTGGCGGCGAATCCGAAGCCGAAAGACAGTACGCATAGAGCGAAGTCGAACCAGGATGGCACCTCGCTAAGCTCTGCAGTTCAGGCGGTGTTTATCCCGGGGAAAAGAGCTGCTCAGCCGCTCCCACAGGAGAGCGCCGCTCGTGACTTGGAGCCTAGCAACTTCATGCAGCATGCGTTTGAGATATATGCGCTGCGCATAGATATCAATGCCGCCGCACGGTATATGCGCAACGTAGATGCCGGCACACCGGGCGAGCTTGTTTATTGAATAAGGCGTGGATTCGCGCTCTGACGCTGAGCGGTACAATCCTGCCCGACGCCTTCACCCACCTCAGATATTGTTGGGCTGGGTTAGCGAACCTTAGCGGCCTCTGCTGCGACGGCGTCATTCGCTCGCCCGAGTTTCGCCTGCAATCGCTCCACGAAAGCAGCCGTCCGCCGCTCGAGCGCTTTATGCCGGTCGTTCAGGACCTTTTCCGCCCGCTCTTCCATTGCGACATCCTGACCCGCGATGCGCTTCTTGGCGACATCGGCGCTTACCGCCAACCGCTCTCGTGCGATGATGCCGCTAGTGCATAGTTGGGCCTCGGCGGCTGTACCGGAGGTAGAAAGGTTGTTGCGCGCCGTGGTGCCGCTCTCCGCGAGCCTGTTCGCGGCCTGTCGCCCATTTTCGCGAATGCGGGCCGCGACGGCGTCGACCTGATTGCCGGCATCGACGTTGATGAACTGCCCGCCTCCGGCCGAGGCGACTGCGGCCAATGCCGCGGCTTCTCCAGTGGGGACGGCGAAGCCGATGATGTTCACGATAGCCTTTGTCGGCCCTGCGTTGATCCGGCGGGCAACGTCGACCGGATCGCCGCCGCAGGTTTCCTGACCATCCGACACGACATAAATTACCTGGGTTCCCGGCCTGCCGCCCTCAACGAGCAGCATCTCGGCTTGTCGGAGAGCGGCTGCGAGGGGTGTCCACCCCACAGGCTTTACGGCCGACACACCGCGAATAAGCGCGGCTCGATCGCGCGAAAGCGGCACGGTGAGGCTGATCGCGCCGCACGAAGGGGCCTTCCCGCGTGCCGTGTTGTCGCCAGCTTGCCCAAATACGAGCAGGCCGACTTCCGCTTCTGCGGGCAGCCCATCGATAAAGCTACGAGCTGCTGCATGCGCTAGGTCCAGCTTACTTCGACCCGAGACCCGCCCGGCCATCGACCCTGATGCATCCACAGCGATGAGCACGCGCTGCGGAGACCCTATGGGCTGCTCGTTCGACTTGGCCTCGAAAGTCGCCGAGCCCACCGACGCCTCACCGAAACAGGTTTCCGGGTTCTCGGCAGCGAAGCGGCGGAGGTACGCATCCACCTCAGTTGATGAGTCTTTCACGCCGGCAGCTGGGGCCGTGGCGGCTGGGTTGCTGGCGTCCTCCCGACTCCTCGGCCCGCCGTCGCATGCTGATAGTCCACAGGCCATCGCTGTAAGTGCCAAGTAGCCGGTTCGCCGCACACGTGTGCTCCTGAACGTTACGGCCGAATGCAGGTTCGGCCAAAAGCCCGACGACTAACAAATGTCGGAGCTAAGCTGGCCCCGGCCTTACTACCCGCTGCCCGCTAGGCATAGGGTTTAGCTTATGC
This sequence comes from Sphingomonas sp. URJC2, assembly GCF_059803575.1. NCBI lineage: Bacteria > Pseudomonadati > Pseudomonadota > Alphaproteobacteria > Sphingomonadales > Sphingomonadaceae > Sphingomonas > Sphingomonas sp. URJC2. The sequence continues at coordinate 1,490 of NZ_JAPFGX010000055.1, read as the reverse complement.
CTCATATAGGCATTATCACGATGGTCGCGTGACTAGGCGGACCATAGACATAACATCAGCCGATCGTGGCGCAGTTCAGAAGCGCCGTGGCTCATGGGAGCGTCGGAGCGTCGCGTAAATTCAGGGTAATTCTCTCGCCCGGCACGCCGAAGAAAGCAGCTCGGATCCGACACGTACTGCTGGTCCATGCCGAGAGCCTGGGAGAGCTCTGAATGAAAATGCGCAACAGCGAGGCGATCCCGATGTCCCAAGGGGAGCGTAAGCGATGACAAAGCAGATCCTTATCAACGCCTTCTACATGGCGTCACCCGCCCAGGCATGGACCGGGTTGTGGGCGCATCCCAGGGCGCAAGGAGATCGCTATGCTGACTTGGATTATTGGATACAGCTGGCTCGCACTGCCGAAGAAGGACTGATCGACGGCATCTTCCTCGCCGACACCTTAGGTGTGTCCGACGTCTACGAAGGAAAGGCCGACGCCATCATGCGCGCTGGCGGCATGTTTCCGTCCAATGATCCGATGATGTTGATTCCGGCAATGGCCGCAGCGACGACCCACCTGTGCTTCGGCGTAACAGCGAATACGACATACGAACCACCTTACCTGTTAGCCCGGCGCCTATCGACGCTCGATCATCTTACAAAAGGGCGCATTAGCTGGAACGTGGTGACCGGTATCCTCGCTTCAACAGCGCGGGCGATGGGGGTCGAGCCGGTCCCGCATGACCGGCGGTACGACCTAGCCGACGAATACATGCAACTGGTGTATAAGCTCTGGGAGGGCAGCTGGAGCGACGACGCCGCGGTGCGCAACCGGGAAAGTCGCGTATTCACCGAGCCATCGCGCGTTCGGAAGATTTTGCACGACGGACAGTACCGCTGCGAAGGCTACCATCTGTGTGAACCGTCGCCGCAACGCACACCATTCATCTATGCCGCTGGCTCTTCGGGGAAGGGCATGGACTTTGCCGGACGGCATGCGGAGGCAGCATTCACGGCAGCCCACGATAAGACCGCAGCCAAGCGGGTAGTCGATGGCTATCGGCGAGCCGCCGTGGAGGCAGGCCGCAATCCCGAAGGTATCAAGATTTTCAACGCGACCACGGTGATCGTGGCGCCGACGGAAGCGAAAGCCCTCGAGCTAAAGCGCCAGTACGCGGAGTACAGCAGCGAAGAAGGCAATCTTGCGATGATGTCCTCCTTCCTCGGAATCGATCTCTCGAAGTACGATCCGGAAGACCCGATTGAATATATCGAGAGCAATGCGATGCAGAGCGCTATCGAAGCGATGACAAAGTATAATAGAGGAAAGAGGGTGCGCGTCCGTGATATAGCGGCGTTTGCAGACTTGCCAGGTCGGGAACCATTCATTGTCGGCTCGGCCGCGCAGGTCGCCGACGCAATGATCGAGTGGATCTGAGCAGCCCCCACCGGGTGGTCCGGGTATATAGTTAGTGCATTGTCGTCTCCGCCGCCATTGCCGGTCGGAG
>NZ_JAPFGX010000054.1:0-15405 GCF_059803575.1 Sphingomonas sp. URJC2 | reverse complement strand
GAAATCGTTCATCGCAACTGACCTTGACAGTACATGAGCCCAATCTTGGAAACCGTGTCAGAGTTTGCAACAGAGCCGTGTTCGTCACGTCGGCCGAGAATTCCGAAGAAATCGCTGCAGCGAGAGCTATCTTCGATGCCGTCGCCTCGCCCCGGAAGACGCAATTCGTACCCACATTCGGCGGCGCGCATGGCTCGTCGACGCTGATCTCCGCCCGTAATGCTCGTGGCGCGGAGGAAAACTGGCGCGCCGTGCTGGCCTTTCTGGAATCGACCACTCGATAGGGTGGGCCCGCCGAACTTCATCGAAAGCTGATCGCTGCCCGCAGGCTGCGCTGGAAAACGGTCACGATGCACAGGATCGCAAAACCAGTCGCGATCACCGGGAACGCCGATGGCACGATGCACATGGCGACGAAAGCGACTATCGTTTCCATACCTTCGGCAATTCCGGTCGAATAGAAAAACGCCTTGCGGCCATGCGCCACCGTCTCGTCGCCGCGCTTGGCCGCGACCGCGGCGAAGGCGAGAAAACTGACGCCGGTCAGGACGAAGGTCGCGACCAGCACCATCGCATAAGGGAGGTTTTCGGCTGCCGCGAAGCCGAACCCGACGGGCACGGAAACGTAGAAAGCGAAGTCGGCGACGATATCGAGATAGCCGCCGAGGTCGGTGGGCCCGGCGGCGCGAGCGACCGCGCCGTCGAGGCCGTCGAACAGGCGGTTGAGCAGTATGAGGACCAGCCCCCAGCCGAAGGCGCCGAGGCCGATGGCCACCGCACCGCAAAGCCCGATGCCGAGGCCGACCAGCGTCAACGCATTCGCGCCGATGCCCAATGCCGCGATGGCGCGCCCCGCGGCGTTCAGCGGCGGGTCGATCAGCGGGCGGAGTTTGGCGTCGAACATGCGCTTCCTTCAGACGAACGTGACAACGCCGATGACCGCGCCCGTCATCGCCGAAGCGCAATTACCCGCGATCCAGCTTTTCACGCCCAGCGCCGCGACCTCCGCCCGCCGCGACGGCGCCAGTGTGCCGATGGTGGAGACGAGCAAGCCGATGCTGGCGAGGTTGGCGAAGCCGCACAGCGCATAGGTGACGATCAACAGGCTGCGCGGATCGAATGTGTCGGGCGGCAGCGCCGCCAGTTCCAGAAAAGCGACATATTCGTTGAGTATTGCCTTTGTGCCCATCAGCGCACCGGCCTGCGGCGCCTGGTCCCAGGGGACGCCCAGTGTCCACATCATGGGCGAGAACACCCAGCCGAGCGTCCGGCGCACGGTGACCGGCGCCCCATCGACCAGCGGCAGGCCGACAAGCATCTGATCGGCCAGCGCGATCAACGCGAACATGACGATGATCACCCCGATTACCGCGAGGAACAGCTGGACGCCGTCCATCGTGCCGCGGACGATCGCGTCCATGCTGCCGTCATATTTCAGCGCCGGCTCCGCATTGTCGTCATCGGTCTTGTCGTCGCCCGGCACCATCAGCCGCGCGATCAGCAGGGCGGCGGGAAGCGAGATGATCGAGGCGGCGATCATGTGCCCGGTGGCGTCCGGCACGGTTCGCGACAGGGTCGATGCGTAGAGGACCAGAACTGCTCCGGAGATGGTCGACATCGCCAGCACCATGATCGCGAACAGCTCGCTCCGGCCCATCCGCTCGAAATAGGCGCGCACCACCAGCGGGCTCTCGACCACGCCCAGGAACAGGTTGGAACCGGCGCTCAGCCCCACGACGCCGCTGACGCCGAGGCTGCGCTGGAGGAGCCAGGAAAGCCCGCGCACGATCCGAGCGAGGACGCCCCAGTGCCACAGGAGCGCGGAAAGCGCGGAGAAGACGATGATCAGCGGCAGGATCTGGAAGGCGATGATAACCGGAGCGGACTGGCCCGGGCCGAGCGCGAACGGCAGCGGCGCGCCGCCGACATAACCGAACATGTAGCTGGAACCGACCAAAGTCGCTTTTTCGATCGCGCGGACGGCATGATTGGCAAGTGTCACCACGCTCCACACGAACGGAACGCGCACAAGGAGGATGGCGAGCCCGAACTGGAGCAGCAAGGCAGCGCCAATCCAGCGCCACGAGGGGCGGGCACTCCGGTTCTCCGACAGGCCCCAGACGAGCATAAGCAGCAACGCGATGCCGATCAGCCCCTGCGCCTGCTGCAATATCGCCAAAGATGCCTCCGAACTCAGAATTTAAACGCCGCGCCAAACTGGAGTTGCCGGGGCGGGCCGGCGTTGCGCTGGACGAACGGCGCTCCTCCGCCGAACTGCACCTGGTTGGACGTCGTCGCCGCGTTCGCAAAGCCCGATTCGTTGTTTGCGTTGAACACATTGAAGACATCGGCGGAAAGCTCAAACCGGCCAAACGCAACCGGCACGGCGTAGCGTATGCCGAGGTCGACCGTCGCCGACCACGGCAGCCGCCCCGAATTGCGCGTCGCGCCCGGATAGCGATCCGAATTACCCACGAAATTCTCGCCGAACGATTGGCCGTCGCCGTTCAGATCCTGCGTGCCGAAGATGCGTGCGTCCGGCACGAAATTGACGGGCTGGCCCGACTGGAACAGCCCCGCGACGGTGAAGATGAAGCCGTCAAAGGGATAAAGATAGCCCACCGCTGAGATGACGTGACGGCGATCGTTGGCGGAGGGTCCACGGTCGGCGCCGAAATTGTTCGCGTCCGACGCGCGGAAATTGATGTCGTCGGTGTCGTTGGTCAGCTTCGACAGGGTGTAAACGAGGTTGAACGCGTAATCGTCCTGCCCTCGCGCCTTCTCCGCGCGGAAATTGAGCGCGCGATAGAGCGCCTTGCCCTCGGTTTCGGATACGGTGATCTGCCGCGCTCCGCCGGGTGAAAGCGTGACGGGCCGGGTGGCATCGGCTTCGGCCTGGCTGCGCACCAGGCCGAGCGATTGCGCGAGCGCCGAGCGCGACGCGTTGTCCGGCTGCGAGCGGAGCAAGGCGATATTCGCCTCGGTCAGCGCAGCCATATTCGGCGTGAAGGGCGCGGGCGCGTTGAGATCGCGCAGCCGCGCGAGATTGCGCGACCGGCTGTAGATCGCATCGACGCCAAGGGTGATCGCATCGGTCAGCTGATATTGATAGCCCGCGCTGAGTTGCAGGCTGTACGGGCTGTCGTAGCCTTCGGGATTGAGTATCCGGACCTCGTTGATCGTGGCGGTGTCGCGCAGCCCCTGAACCGCATCGGGTCCAGGACATGCGCTCGCGGTATCGCATGGCACGGAGACGGCGAGATTGCCATCGAACGTGAGCGGCGCCAGCGGCACCCCGGCGCGGATGATCCCAAGCGATTGAAGCCGATTGAGCTGGCCGAGCAGCGCCGCCGACGCCGTGTTGCGCTGGAGCGCGTCGGAGATCACCGCATAGATCAGCTTGCCGTGGAATACGCCCGCGCCGAAGCGGATCGACGAGCGCGCATCGGGACGATAATTGACCGCGAGCCTCGGGGCAAAATTATCGTAGTCACCGCCGCCGCCCTTGGCGGTAAGCGAGTCATAGTCCCACCGCAGCCCCAGCGTCGCCGTCAGCTTGGGCGAAAGCTGCCATTCGTCCTCGACATAGAAGGCTAGCTGATTCTGATCGGTGCCGAAGGTGTTGGGACGCAGCTCGACGGAATAGTCGATGATGCGCGGGTCGAGTCCAAGAACATCCCCGGCGGAAAGATCGAGGCCGCGCCCGAGGCCGCGCACTGCCGCCACCTGATCGGGCGTGAGCGCGACGATGAAATTGCCGTCGGGATTGCCGCCACCGGCCAGCGCGAACTGCGAATGGAGGAGGTCCGTACCGACACTGATGCGATGATCGCCGATCCGCCGCTGGAGGCGGTGGACCGTCTGCCAGCTTTGCTCAAGATCGTCGAACACGAAGCCCGGATGGCCGAGCACCCCGACCGTCAGCCCACTTTCGTCGCGGATAGCAACCTGCGGACCCGAACCGCCGCGCGCCTCACCGTAATCCCAGCGGAAGCGGCTATACTGGAGGCTGCCGTCATAGCTCCAGGCGTCGCCCGCATAGCTCAGCGAACCGGCAACAATCGTCGAGAATCGATCCTGGTCGGACCCGGCGGATGGAAACGTGACGTTTCCGCCTCCCAGCGCGCCGCCCGGCCGGTCGATTGTGACGCGGCCGATGTTCGTGCGGAGCGTCGCCGTCCAGTCATCCGACAGACGATGGTCGAGGCGCAGCGAGCCGAGCAGGAATTGATTGTTGCCGGTGACGTTTTCGACCACTCCGAGCGCGGGCGCGTCGACGATCTGGACGTTGTGGTCGCGCGTATATTCCAGGTTCGCGTAGAAGAAGGTCCGATCGCTGATGATCGGCCCGCCGAGCGCGCCGCCGGCCTGATACCGTTCGAAGCTCTCGCCGACCGGATTGCCGCTCAAGTCGCGGCGCGGAAAGGCCGATCTTGCGTCAAATGGGCGGCCGGGGCGGACCAGCGCATAAGCCTCGCCGCGCCAGTCGTTGGACCCCGAGGGCGTCGTGAAGTTGACCAGGCCGTTCGGAGTCCGGCCGTAAATCACCGAATAGCTGTTGGCGATGACGGTGACCTCGCGCGTGAACCCCAGCGGCACAGGAAATTTCGGTCCGCCGAGGAAGTTTTCGTTATTGTCGAGACCGTCGATCAGATAATTGGTGTTGAGTGCGTTGGAGCCGTTGATGGAAATCACCGGCGCTTCCGGGAAGAAGCCGGTCGAGGGCACCACGTTGGGCAGCCGCACCAACGCACCGATGACGTCGCGCCCCTCGATCGGCAAATCGCGCAATTCGCGCTCGCTGAGCGAACCCGAGATTTCAGCGTTGACGGTATTGATGCCCGTAACCGCCCGACGGCCGGTGACGACGATCGCAGCGTCGTCGGCAGGCGTGAGCCGGAGCGTGACCGAACTGGTGAAGTTCGACCGCAATCGGATAGGCGCGGATTGCGTCCGCGCGAACCCGTCCGATCCGCCAAAGACGACGATATACGCGCCGCCGGTCGGCAGGGCCTCAAGCCGCACCTGTCCGCGCGCATCGGTACGCTCTCGGCGCAGGATCGCGAGTTCGCGATTCTCGATCGTTACTTCGGCATCGGCGACCGGGTCGCCATTTTCGGCGTGGACCACCGCCACCTGTATACCCGCCTGCTGAGCCAGCGCGGGCGCGGCCACCGCGAATGCCGCCGCGGAAATTCCGGCACGCACGATTGCCCGAGAACTCATCATAGAAATCCCGCTCTCAAAAGGCGCACGGCTTGTCCCGCGCCACGAAATGCAGATCCGCGAAGGCACCGCGCGCGAACGAGCGTGTATTGTCGGTGTCGACGGCGACCGCGATCTGGATCGGCTTGCCGGGAACATTGGCGAACGCGCGGGCAAAGTCGGCGGCGACATCGGCGCGCTCGGTCACCCAGCGGCCAGCTCGCCCCGTTCCGGTTTCGGCGACGACGAGCTGGGCGCGGTCGGTATAGGCGCTCTTCACCCTGGTCCCGACCGGATTACTATTGTCCCAGACATAGTTGATCGCCGCATCCGGAACCGCCGCGCCGAACAATTTCCGCGCGATGCCGAGCTTGAATCGCGTGCCCGCGGTCAACGAGGCGTTGGGAATATCGAACGCGACATAGACTCGCGCGGCGTAGTCGTCACCGCTCTTGCGGCGCATGTCCGCCGCCGCGACGGGCGCATCGACCCGCCACCGCCAGCACAAGACCGGCGTGGCATCGAGATCGACCGTCAGCGGACGCGCCAGTAGCGCCATGCTCTTGTCGGCGACGCCCTCGATCGCGGTAACGCCGTCGATCCTGGCGACGCGATAGCGGGTCGGCGGTGTCTTCTTGTCGATCCGAACGACGCGCCACGGCGACGGCGGCGGCCCCTCCTCCCGAAACTGGCCGACCGGCACCTGTGCGGCGAGGAGCATCGAGAGGATCATCCGCGCATCCAGCGATGGTAGCGTTCGGAGAGATTCAGCAGCCGCTCCGGCTTGTGCGCCTTCTTCCATTCGCCGGCGGCATATTTGTTCGCCTCGGACATCGTCGGATAGGCCTTGATCGTGCCGAGCAGCTTGTTGAGGCCGATGCCGTGCTTCATCGCCAACACCAGCTCGGCGATTGTCTCGCCGGCATTGTGCGCGACTATGGTGCCGCCCAGGATGCGGTCCTTGCCCGGCTGGACAAACAGTTTCACGAACCCCGCGTTCGCGCCTTCCGCCACGGCGCGATCGAGATGGTCAACCTCGTAACGGACAACCTCGCAAGCTAGGCCCGCCTCCTTTGCGCTCGCCTCGTTGTGGCCGACATGCGCCACCTCCGGGTCGGTGAACGTCACCCAGGGCAGCACCGAATAATCCGCCCGGAACTTGCGGAACCGGCCGAAGAGAGCGTTGACCGCCGCGAACCATGCCTGGTGCGCGGCGAAATGGGTGAATTGATATGGTCCGGCGACGTCGCCGACCGCAAAGATGTTGGGAAAGCGGGTGCGCAGGAAATCATCGACCTCAACCGTCTTTCCCGTTTCGATGCCGAGCGCCTCGAGGCCGTAGCCGCTGAGCCGTGCGCGGCGGCCGACGGCGACGATCAGTTCGTCGAAGGGGACGGATGACCCGTCGCCCAGCACCAGCGTCTTGCCTTTGACGCGCTTGGCCTTCGTGCCGAGCCGCAGGTCGATTCCGTCGGCGCGCAGCGCGTCGGCGACAAAGGCGGATACCTCTGCGTCCTCGCGCGGCAGGATGCGGTCGCCGCCTTGGACCTGCACGACCTTGCTGCCGAGCCGTGCGAAGGCTTGCGACAATTCGCATCCGATCGGCCCGCCGCCGATCACCACGATCCTTTCGGGCACGCTTGCGCGCTCGCCTAGCGCGTCCCAGAGCGTATCGCTCGTCAGATAGCCGCTTTCCTCGAGACCGGGGATGTCGGGCACCACCGGCTCGCCGCCCGCGGCGATGACGATCGAGCGGGTCGTAAGGCGTTTCTCGCCGTCGATCGCCACAGTCCAGGGATCGACGATCGTTGCATGGCCCTGCCGCACATCGACGCCGAGGCCGGTATAGCGTTCGGCGCTGTCGGCGGGCTCGATAATGCGGATCGCGTCGCGCACGCGCGCCATAACCTTGGCGAACGGCACCGGCGGGTCGGCGGGAGTCAGGCCATGGCGATCGGCCGTGCGCATCTCGTGCGCGAGGCGGGCGGCGCGGATCAGCGTCTTGGACGGGACGCAACCCGTGTTGAGACAGTCGCCGCCCATCTTCGCCTGTTCGATCAACGTCACTTTCGCGCGAACCGTGGCGCCGATCAGGCTGGTGACGAGCCCGCCCGCGCCGGCGCCGATGACGATCAGGTTGCGGTCGAACCGCTTCGGCCGTTTCCAGCCTCGATAGACCTGGCGCCGCTTCCACCAGTCGATCGCCCATTTCGCGATCAACGGAAATATTCCGAGCAGAACGAACGATCCGATCAAGGCAGGCGAGAGAATATCGCGCGTGGATTCGATTGCCGCGAGCTGTGTCCCGGCGTTCACATAGACGATGGTGCCGGGCAGCATCCCGATCTGGCTGACGAGAAAATAGGGAAGCAGGCGCATCGCCGTCAGCCCCATCGCGAGGTTGACCAGGAAGAATGGGAAAACGGGGATCAGCCTCAGTGTGAGCAGATAGAAATTGCCGTCCCGCTCTACACCGCGATCCACCGCGCCTGCCGCCTTCGGGAAACGGCCTTTCACCCAGTCGCGCAGCACATAGCGCGCGGACAGGAAGGCGAGCGCGGCGCCGATCGCCGAGGCGAAGGAGACCACCAGCGTGCCGAGCCACAACCCGAAGATTGCGCCCGCCGCCAGCGTCATGATCGCGGCTCCCGGCAACGACAGGGCGGTTATCGCGACATAGACGAGAAAAAATCCTCCGATCACAAGCGCCGGTTCGCGCGCGAGCAGATCGGCGAGCGCCGCCTGCTGATCCTTGACATAGTCCAGCGTCAGGAAACGCCCCAGATCGAGCAGGAAGAAGGCGGCGATGCCCCCGCCGATGAGGAGCAGAAGGCCAATCCGGCCAGTCAATCCCTTCATCGCGCGGCGGTATCGCGGCGCCGTGCCATCAGCGCATCGAGCGACCAGCGGTCGGCATCGCGAAAGGCGATCAGCACCAGGCTTGCGGCGGCGAGAGTGATGGATGGAAAAAACAATATCTGACTGGTCTCGCTGTCGAGCAGATAGAGACCCATCGGATCGACAAGATATCGCCACAGCACGATTGCGCCGGGCACCAGCACGAGCGCCTGCAGAGGATAGGCGATGCGGCGAAAAAGACCGATCACCACCAGCAAGCCAGTCAGCACCTCGGCCGCGCCGAACGCGATCTGGATCGCCTGCATTCCCATGAAACCCGAATAGTACTTCTCGGCCAGCCCGGGTCCGGCGTCGGGCGACATCAGACGCAGCCCGCCCCATAACATCAGCAGAAGCCCAGTGCCGATCCGCAGCAGCAGCAACGATGCGGGCTTGAGTGCGCCTGTATCGGTCATTTTCATATCCTCCGTGCAGCGATGATCGGGCCGCCACTTCCCTGTTGGACGATTACCGCGCCGCGCCATGCCGGGTCGGGCGATGCGGGCAAAGCGAAGGACGCCGACGCGCCCTTCCATTGGCCGAGGCGATCCAGCGCGCGCACGATATTTTTGTGCGGGAGCGTACGTCCGCCATTCTCCCCGGCGCGGATGGGGACGTTGTGTGTCCTCGGATCGTAGCGCACGAGCCACACTGTCGCAGGCTTGGCCCCCTTCATCGCGCCAACTTTGATCCGGCCATCCCCGAAGGCGATGGTGGGCCCCGACAAGCCGCGATCGAAGCGCCGAATGAACGCGGCGACCTCTTCCCGGCGGTGACCGATCAGCACGCCTCGCCCGTTTACGACCATCTGCGGTGTCGAGACATTGCCACGGCCGCCGGCTTTCGCATAATCCCACTGGCGTTGAGTGAAGCGCGGGTGCGCGAACGTATCTTTCCAGCCGAGCCGATCCCAATAGGTTACGGAGAAGCTCAGCGCGAGCACGTCGGGGCGGCCCGCGATCGCGTTGAGGTTGGCGTTGGCCGGCGGGCAGGACGAACAGCCCTGGCTCTGGAACAGCTCGACAACCACCGGATGGTCGGCGTCCGCAGCATCGGCAGGCGAGCAGGCCGTAAGCGCGGCGAGAGACAGCGTCACGATCAGTCGAAGTCGAGTCATAGGCCTTACCTCCACACCCGGTTCGCCGGATAACGCCAAAGGTTACGCGGGCCGAAGCATCGGACGACGGAGCAGGCTGGCCAGAGCCATCACGATCAGCACCGCGACGACATGGACGGCGAGATCGAGAAACGTGACCGCAAAGGGATGGAAGAACTGCAGCAGAAAGGCGGACAGCGCCGCGATGCCGAGTCCGCCCAGCGCCGCCACGGGCAGCGGATCGATCGGTGCCGCCCGCGACAGCCGCCAGGCGAGGGGCACGCCCAGCACCAGACTCGCGGTTACGATAAAGACCAGGCAGTCCATGCTATGTCCCAGCTCCCAGCCGGACGGCCCTCTCCGCGCAATATCCCGCCAGCATCCCAAGCCGCTCAGTCCGAGCCAGAGGGCAAGCGCTGGGAGCGGCACGGCAAGCCAGCCGCGCGACCGGCCCGGTATCGCGACGTGAAAGGCGGCCATGACGGCGAGCGTGCCGGTCAGCAGCGCCGCGGCGAGCTCGATCCCCGCCTGCATTTCGCCGCCCGCCCCGCGCATCGCGAGCGGATCGGCATTGGGAAGCAGAAGGATCGCGACGAGACCGAACAGGGCCAGGCCCGCCAGCGTCGCGAACGCCCGCGTCAGCGGTGTAGCCAATCGCTTCACCGGCACAGCATCGGCGCTGAGCTTTTCGATCAATGCGTCGGTCTTCCGGTCGGTCATTCCAACTGATCCTTCCCGGCTTCGAGACGCAGCCGCTTGATTGCGCGATGGACGTTGACTTTGAGCGAAGACACCGACTGGCCCGACGCGGCCGAGGCTTCGGCCAGCGACATTTCCCTGAGCTTCGTCAATTCCAGTGCCTCCTTCTGCCGCGGCGGCAATTCGTCCATGAGCCGCGCGAGCGCTTTCGCGGACTCGCTTGCTTCTATCGTGTTCGCCGCGGGGGCGGCGAAGGTTTCATAGGCCATTGGATTATGTACCTCGCGCGCGCCGACCCGCGAAGTTCTGCGCAATGCGTCGATCGACCGGCGGGAGACGATAGCGGCGAGCCATGGCTCGACCGGGCGGCCGGACTCGTAGGTGTGGCGAACCCGGTGAACGGTCAGCAATACTTCCTGCACCACATCCTCGACAACGTCATCGGCATAGACGCGGCGTCGCGCGAGCGCGCGTATGAACGGCGCGGCCGCCGTCAGAAAGCGGCGATAGGCGTTGCCATCGCCGCGCTGCGCAGCAGCGAGCAGATCGCCCCAGGACTCCTCTCCAGTATCTCCACCGGCCTCAGTCAAATCCATCTCCCAGGCTGAGAATGTAACCTCAAACGGCCTCATAACGAAATGGAACGTCCCAGAACGATAAGGGTTTTCAGAGATGATTGTGACCAAGCGGACATTTCTCGCCAGCGCTTCCGCCGCGATCGGCGGCTTGGCGCTCGGCGGTTGCTCTCGGCAAGCGGCCGCGGCCTCCCCCGAGACTTTCGAAATCGTGAAGACGACGGATAAGTGGCGCGCGATCCTGACGCCGGCGCAATTCAAGGTGCTGCGACAGGAGGGAACCGAACGCGCCGGATCGAGCCCGCTCAACGCCGAAAAGCGGCGCGGCACCTATACCTGTGCCGGCTGCCACCTTCCGGTCTATTCTTCGAAGACCAAGTTCGAAAGTGGTACCGGCTGGCCGAGCTTCACCACACCGATCAAGAATGCGGTCCGCACCAAGCCCGATCCGGGTCTGTTCGGCGCCCGTACCGAGGTTCATTGCCGCCGCTGCGGCGGACATCTCGGCCATGTCTTCGACGACGGCCCGCCGCCGACCGGCCAGCGCTGGTGCATGAACGGTGTGGCCATGAAGTTCCTGCCGGGGAAGCAAGCATGACGCGCGCGGTATGGATGGCAATGACGCTGACGGCCGTCGCGGCCTGCTCGGCGGTGGCGCCCGACGAAGCGCCCGCGCAAACGAGTCAACGCGCCGTCGCCGTGGTCGCTACCGGCTGCTTCTGGTGCACCGAATCCGATTTCGACAAAGTGCCGGGCGTACTGGCGACGACCTCGGGCTATATCGGCGGCAGGACCGCCAACCCAACCTACGAACAGGTGTCGGCGGGCAATTCCGGCCATATCGAAGCGCTCCGCGTCGTCTATGATCCATCGCGGGTCACTTACGCGGCGCTGGTCAGGCACGCGCTGCGGACGTCCGATCCGACCGACGGCGGCGGGCAGTTCTGCGACCGCGGCGACCAGTATCGTCCCGCGATCTTTGTCGCTGGCCCGGCCGAGCGCAAGGCTGCCGAGGCCGCCAAGGCCGAAGCCGCTAAGGTACTGGGGAAGCCGGTCGCCACCGACATCCTGCCGCGCGGCCGCTTCTATCCCGCCGAGGGCTATCACCAGGATTATTACAAGAAAAACCCGATCAAATACCGCTTCTACCGCCTTTCCTGCGGTCGCGATGCGCGCGTTAAGGAAGTGTGGGGCGACGCTGCCCGCTAAGCCTGAGGCAGGTTACTGGAAGCGGTTCATGAATGCCAAATCCAGATGCCGTTTCCATCGGAGCATCGCCCGCGACCGCCAGGCAAACCTGCCCCATGTCGCGAAGCCGGTTTCGTCGCCGAGATCCATGATGGCAAGCCAGCGGTGTTGCGGACGATAGGGTTCGAGCGGCTCTCCGCGGGCGGTGGCTATCAGGTTCCTTACGAGCACCGGCGCCTGTCGAACCCCGAAGACGCCTTGACACGGCAGTGGGCGCGGAAGAAAGTCGGCGCAATCCCCGGCCGCGAACACCGCCGGATCGACTACGGATTGAAGCGTCGCGGCAACCGCCACGCCTGCGCCGCGCCTCGTTTCAAGGCCTGCCTCTCGCACTAGCGCGGCCGCGCCGAGCCCGGTCGCCGCGATCATCAGATCGTGCTCGGGGGGTGCCGCATCCGGCCCCCATCGCGGATGCAGCGCCACACCGCGCCACTCGAGGCTGGCATATAGAGCCCGCCAGCCGCGCCCCGTGCCTGCCGGGTAGCCGGCAAGCGTGATACGCGGTTTGACTCCCATGCGCGTCGCCAGGCCGGCGAGAGCGGCCGCTACCTCGGTGCCGCTCAGCCCGGCACCGACAATGAGCAGGCGCGGGAAGCTGGGCTTGGATTCGATATGCGCGCGCAGCGCGGTCAGTCCGGCGAGCGGCTTGACCGGCCAGGCATCATTCCCTGGGCAGGGCTCCGCAACCGTGCTGCCAATGTTGAGCGAAAGCAGGTCAAAGCTGAACTTCTGGCCATCAGCTAGTTTTATAGCGCGCGCTGCGCGATCGATCACAGTCGCGAAGCCATCGACGAACGCAAGCCCCCTCCGTTTCGCCACCGCCTCGACATCGATCCGGTTAGCGCCCGGCGGCAGAGCTCCGGAAAGCACACCGGTCGTCAGGCCCGAATAATCGAACGATTTTGGTGCGATGAGCAGCGGGTCGATTCCCGCATCACGCAGCACTTCGAGTTGCTCGGTAAGCAGCAGGTGTGCATGGCCCGCCCCGAGAAGGATAAGCCGCGTTTGAGCCATCGATCAGCGCCCTAAACCAGGTGCAGGATGAAAGTCATCGTTCGCGTCGTCATCGCCAACCTCCGACGCGACCGGCTTGATCGTGCACTTTGCAGTCACGAGCAAGATCGCAATGATTCCGACGGCCCCGCGCGACGCGTTGGAACTGCACTCGCTGCTTGCACTGTCGATGAACCCAGACCTCGCGGAACTCGAACCGCGACGACGAAACCTTGGTCTCGGCTGGCCCTCCTGACTTATCGTTGGCTGAATTTTTGTCGCCGAATGGTAGTCCACGCTTGGAGAGGAGGTGAGATCGTCTGCGTCGCCGGTACCGATGCCGATCAGTGTCCGTCAGCGCCACGGCGTCGTCGAGATGCCTTAAAGTGTTGCCAGGAGACCATTGAGATCGGGCAAATCGCCGAACGTAAGGCTATTACAACAAGATTGGACCGTTTTGGGCGCAAGTTCATCTTAGGGGCCCGCCGCCTCAGGGCCGCTGAGAGCGGATACCCGGATTTGACCGTTGCTCCGCTGTCAGGGCGGAAGCGCCGCACAATCCGGAACTTGAGGCGTGGGACACGGGCGATCGCCCGGTGGTGGCGTTTTCCAGATTTTTACGCGGTTTCTTTTATCAGCAGAAAGGCCGCGAGAAATCCAATCACGGCAATCGATCCGATAAATGCTTGCGCTTTCTCGATCGCTTCGGGGATCATGGCCTCGGTAAGCATTGCCAGAACGGCACCCGCTGCGAATGCCAGGATGATCGCAACCATTTTCGGCTCAAGTCCGCCCGAGGCAAAGTTGCCCAGCGCGGCTGCCGCACCGCTCATCAAGGCAATCCCACCCCATACGGAAAAGATGTATTTGGCGGATCGGCCAGCCTGTTTCATGCCTGCCGCGCTCGAAAGCCCCTGCGGCACATTCGCCAGGAAGAAGCCGACGACAAGTCCGACACCAATCTTCCCGCCGTCGAGCAGCGAGAGGCCGATCACAATCGACTCCGGGATTGCATCGAGCAGGGCGCCCGCCGCGATGGCCAACCCGCTACCTTTGACGTCCGATTCCTTGGGCTGCTCAACACATCCGCCGCAGCGATTGCGGTGCTTCGCGCCGCGCTTCGAGAGCAGCCAGTTGACACCGCTGAAAACGAAAGCGCCCAGCAGAAAACCGCCAATGGTCGGAACCGCGCCGCCTCCGGCGAAGGCCTCCTCCATCAGGTCGGTCGATAGCACGGCAATCAGTACGCCGCTACCGAGGCCCATCACTGCCGCGATCAGTCGATGCGGCAGGTCAATGAGAAAAGCGACTGTCGCGCCGATGAGCAACCCGGCTCCAGCGAGCAATCCCCACAATCCGGCCTGAATGGATATCGGCAACATTTAAAGCGTCTTACCTAAAAAAGGGGTTGAGCGATATCATCGGCTGGATGGTGATTCCCTCGGATTTGCAAAGATGCGATGGAGTGGGCGATGCCTTGGACCGCTATCACCCGCGATGACTATGCCTGCGATGCGGCGCTGAGCAAGCGCAGCGTCTCTTAATCCAACATCATTGGTAACTTCTCCCGCCTCGTAAGCGAACAGAGGTTTGTGCCGAGCAATCAAAGATCAAAGGGAGCATCATGAAAAAGATACTCACACTTGCAGCCATTTTCGGTCCGGGATCAGCGGCTTTTGCCGCGCCTCCCGGTTTGGCCACGAGCCTCGGGGCATCATGTTGCTTCGTTGCGGCGGCCTGTTGCGAATTGGTTATGGGCTGCTGCGTCTAAGTCGGCTCACCAGCTTTGGACAAAATCGTTTCGCCTAGGATGCACGCCGGTTCCATCAACTCCAGCTTGGCAGGGGGCGACACAGTTCGCATATCGGACCCACCCAGGAGAAAACCATGAGCAAGTACAGCAAGACCCCTGATGCCATCGCCAAGCTATCCCCAGAGCAGTATCGGGTCACCCAGGAAAGCGGCACCGAACTTCCCGGAACCGGAGAATATCTGGACAACAAAGAGTCCGGAATCTACGTCGATATCGTCTCGGGCGAGCCGCTGTTTGCCTCGTCGGAGAAGTTTGAGTCGGGATGCGGATGGCCAAGCTTTACCAAGCCGATTAACGCTGCACACGTCACTGAACTGCAGGACCGCACGCATGGCATGGCCCGCACCGAAGTGCGGTCTGCACATGGCGACAGCCATCTCGGGCACGTCTTTCCGGATGGTCCGGCCGATCGCGGTGGGCTGCGCTATTGCATCAATTCGGCTTCACTGCGGTTTGTGCATCGCGACGACATGGAGTCCGAAGGTTACGGGGCGTACGTTGACCAAGTGGAGGAAATCGTATGACCGAGGAACGAGCCGTGCTTGCTGGTGGCTGCTTCTGGGGGATGCAAGACCTGCTGCGTCGCTATAGCGGCGTAATCTCCACACGCGTTGGTTATTCCGGTGGCGACGTGGTGAACGCAACCTATCGCGATCACGGAACTCACGCCGAAGCGATCGAGATCGTCTTCGATCCGGAGAAAATCACGTATCGAGCGCTGCTGGAGTTCTTTTTCCAGATTCACGACCCGTCGACGTTGAACCGGCAGGGCAATGACACCGGCTCGAGCTATCGCTCGGCGATCTGAGCAGCCCCCACCGGGTGGTCCGGGTATATAGTTAGTGCATTGTCGTCTCCGCCGCCATTGCCGGTCGGAG
>NZ_JAPFGX010000053.1:0-17596 GCF_059803575.1 Sphingomonas sp. URJC2 | reverse complement strand
CCCGCGATCCGCGCCGCCAGCCGCGCCCGCGCCGCCGGGCGGCCGGGGTCGTGCAGCAGATCCTCGGCCCGGCCCCATTGCAGCTGCACCGGGCGTTTCAGCCGCGCGCTGAGCTTTGCCGCCTGGATCGCGGCATCGGCCTCCATCCCCCGCCCGGTCGGCCCGCCGACCGGCATCGGATGGATGATGACCGCTCCGGGATCGAGATCGAGCGCCGCCGCCACCGCCTGCCGCGCCGCCTCGGGCGCGAGCGTCGGCAGCCACAGCGACAGCCGCCCGCCGGCAAACTGCGCGGTCGCCGCCACCGGCTCGACCGGCGCACGCAGCGACGGCGCAACCTGATAATCGGCGCTGAGCGTGATCCCGGCGGCCAGCGCGGTGTCGGGATCGCCGCGCCGCACCAGCGCCGCGCCGCTGCCGGCCAGCGCCTCGGCCAGCGCCGCGCCGATCATGCGATCATCGACCAGCGGGCCGTCGACACGGAAACGCGGCCGCATCGCATCGACCGCGCGGATCGCCGCCCAGCCGGTCGTCGCAGCCGCCGCCACCCAGCCCGGGGTCTGGACGACAGCCATCACACCCGGAACCGCATCGGCGGCGGCAAGATCGACCCCGACAAGCGCCCCGCCGCCCAGCGGGGGTTGGCGCAGCGCGGCAAACACCATCCCCGGCAGCCGGACATCGGCGGCAAAACTGGCCGAGCCGTCGAGCTTGGCCGGGCTGTCGAGCCGGGGCAGCGGCTGACCGGCCAGCCGGTTGTCGCTGGTCAGCCGCAGCACCGGCTGGGCTGGCGGCGGAAGCGCGGCGGCATCGGCGGCCAGCGCGCCGAAACGCAGCCGCCGGTCGCCCGCCACCACGAACCCGGCACGGGTATCGCACGCCTCCGCCTCAATCCCCCAGCGTGCGGCGGCGGCGGCGCACAATTGCGCACGCGCGGCCGCGGCGGCGAGCCGCATCGGCATCTCGAACATCCGCACGCTCGTCGATCCGGCGGTGACCATGATCGCCGCCCGGCGCGCAAAATCATCGGCCAGCGCGGCGGGCGCGCGCCCGACCTCGGCGGCAAGATCGGCGACAAAGCGCTGATTGGCGAACAGCGGATGGATCGGCGCGGGTTCGACCGCGATCGCCCGCCAGTCCGCGCCAAGCTCGTCCGCGACGATCTGCGCCAGCCCGGTCCACGCGCCCTGCCCGGTCTCCGCCTGCGGCATCGCCACGATCACCCGCCCGTCCTCGGCAATGCGGACATAGGCGTTGAACAGCAGCTCGCCCGGGCCGAGCGGAATGTTGAGCGGATAGTCGCGCGGCCATGCCGTCCAGCCAACCGCCAGCCCGACCCCCAGCCCGCCAGCGACCAGCAGCCGCCGCCGCGTCAGCCCGTCATGCCCGCCGATTGTGCCGAAGCCTGTGTCGATCCGCCGCATCGGCCGGCAGATAGCCAAGCCCGGCTGCCGGCGCCACTGCCAGATCGTCAATCGCCCGAATGGCGATGCACGGGCGGCGATGCCCGACTGGCGAGCGAAATCTTAACGCCCGATTCACCATAAGCGTTCGGCAGGGCGTTAACGCCCGCAGGATTATGCCAAAGGCATGTCGCCACGCCGGGTCTGCCTTGCCGCGCTGCTCGCACTGGTGTCGCCGCTGACCGCGGCGAACAATGACCGGCTGTCCAATCTCGACACCCGCCTGCTCGCCGCCCACAACCGTGAGCGCGCGGCCATCGGCGTGCCGCCGCTCGAATGGGACGAACAGCTGGCCGCCGATGCCGCCAACTGGGCCGAGGCGCTCGCTGCGACCAACAGCTTTGTCCATTCGCGCGCCGACCCCACCGATCCTGAGGTTCAGGGCGAAAATCTGTGGGCCGGCACGCGCGGGGCCTGGGCGCCTGAAGAGATGGTCGGGCTGTGGCTGGCGGAAAAGCATGATTATCGCCCCGGCGTCTTCCCCGCCGTGTCGCGCAGCGGCGATCTCGACCGGGTCGGCCATTACACCCAGGTGATCTGGCGCGAGACGCGCAAGGTCGGCTGTGCCATTGCGCGCGGGGCGGACGAAGATTTCCTCGTCTGTCGCTACAGCCAGGGTGGTAATGTGATGGGCCAACAGGTCGTCTGACCCGGCCCGCAGCTTCGTCAGCCGCAACAACACAAAAAACGGCCCGGCGAAACCGGGCCGTTTTTTTTCAGGTCATCCAGTCAGGGCCGGACCGGCCCCGGAAAGCCGGCGGTCAGGCCTGCGCTTCCTCACGGGCCTTGCGCTGCCGCCAGACGATCCGGGTCGCGCCGCCGACGACGCCGAAACCGATCATCATCTGCGCCCAGGTCGCAGGCTCGGGGATGGGCGGCGGCTGATCGACGCCCGGCGGGGGCGGCGGTCCGGGCGGCGGCGGGTTGGTCGGATCGCCGCCTTCAGGCGGCGGGCTGCCGGGGAACAGGCCCGGATTCGGGCCGCCCGGAAAAAAAGGACGGTTGGGCAGCGCGAACGACACCTGATCCGGCCGCACCGGCGCGCTCGCCACCGGCGCGATCGGGTTGGAAAAGGGCGTGACCAGCGGGTTGCTGGTGATCACCACCGGATCCGGGCAGATGATTCCCGCGCCCACCGGCGTCACCGCCGCCTGAGCGGGCGTGCGCACCCGCGGCTTGGCCCGCGCGGTCCGGGTCGGCTGCGCCGGCGCGGTCGCGCGGTGCACGGCCTGGCGCACCTTGGGCACCCCCATCGTCACGGCTGCAGTGCCGACCACCGGGCACACACAGGCCGCTATCAGCTTTGCCGTGTTCGAGGCGATGATCTCTTTCAACATGTTCGACTCCCTGAACCCTGCTCTTACACAGGCAGGTAAATGTTTTAAGTGTCGTTTATGGTGAATGTCAGCGTTACTGACGGCTTAACCATGTTTGCGACCTGCCATAGCGGATTCCGCAGCCCGTGGCGATCTTTTTGCGGATCGACAAGATCATTTCCGATGTTTCTCGCGACCGGCGATCCCCCGCTCGCATCGTCACGCACATGCCATTGCCCCAGTCATTTGCGCGCTGCCGCCCTATTGGCTATAGCCGCCCCACACCGCCTCGGCAGCGCCCGCCCACCGGCGCGCCGGGGCGGCTTTATTTCCGCGCCCCGTGCGCGTCAAAGGAGCTTCTGCCCATGGCCCGGCGCCGCCAGATCTACGAAGGCAAGGCCAAGATCCTTTATGAAGGCCCCGAACCGGGCACGCTCATTCAGTATTTCAAGGATGACGCGACCGCGTTCAACGCCCAGAAAAAGGGCACGATCAGCGGCAAGGGCGTGCTCAACAACCGCATTTCCGAGCATGTCTTCACCCTGCTCGGCCAGATCGGCGTGCCGACCCATTTCATCCGGCGGCTCAACATGCGCGAACAGCTGATTCGCCAGGTTGAGATCATCCCGATCGAGGTCGTGCTGCGCAACGTCGCCGCCGGCACCCTGTCCAAGCGGCTGGGGATCGAGGAAGGCACGCAGCTGCCGCGCACGATCATCGAATATTATTACAAGGACGACGCGCTCGGCGATCCGCTGGTGTCGGAAGAACATATCGCCTGTTTCGGCTGGGCCAGCCAGGACGAGATGCACGACATCCAGGACATGGCGATCCGGGTGAATGATTTCCTGTCGGGCCTGTTCGCCGGCATCGGCATCCGTCTGGTCGATTTCAAGCTCGAGTTCGGGCGGATCTGGGACAATGACTATAGCCGGGTGATCCTGGCCGACGAGATCAGCCCCGATGGCTGCCGGCTGTGGGACGCGGAAACCGGCGAAAAGCTGGACAAGGACCGGTTCCGCCGCGATCTCGGCGGCGAGGTCGAGGCCTATCAGGAAGTGGCGCGGCGGCTGGGGCTGATGCCCGAGGGCGAAAATGCCGTGCTCGACCTCGAATCCCACCGCAAGCGGCGCGGCCGCTGAGCTTGCAGCCCCTGTTCCGGCCCGGCATAGGGCCGGGGCAGGACCGATTTTCCCCAGACTTTCCAAGGCAAGGCGCGCAGTCATGAAAGCCCGTATCTTCGTCACGCTCAAGAACGGCGTTCTCGATCCCCAGGGCAAAGCGATCCATCATGCGCTGACCGGGCTGGGCTTTGCCGGCGTCGAGGATGTGCGCGCCGGCAAGCTGATCGAGCTCGATCTGGCCGACGGCACGTCCGATCAGGACATCGAGGCGATGTGCCAGAAGCTGCTCGCCAACACGGTGATCGAGAATTACCGGATCGAGCGGCTGGGATGAGCGGGCCGGGCATGAACAGCGCCGTCATCGTCTTCCCCGGCTCCAATTGCGACCGCGATCTGGCGGTGGCGATCCGCGACGTCACCGGCAAGGCCCCGGCGATGGTCTGGCACCGCGACACCGAGCTGCCGGCCAATCTGGGGCTGATCGGCATTCCCGGCGGTTTTTCCTATGGCGACTATCTGCGCTGCGGGGCGATTTCGGCGCGCAGCCCGGTGATGCGCGCGGTGGCCGAAGCGGCGGCGCGCGGCGTGCCGGTGATCGGCATCTGCAACGGCTTTCAGGTGCTGACCGAGGCCGGGCTGCTGCCGGGCGCGCTGATGCGCAATGCCGGGCTGGACTTTGTCTGCCGCGACGTGGCGCTGACCGTCGGCGAGACCGACTCGCCCTTCACCCACGGCTACCGCGCGGGTGAGACGATCACCGTGCCGGTCGCCCATCATGACGGCAATTACAATGCCGATGCCGAGACGCTCGACCGGCTGGAGGGCGAAGGCCGGGTGGCGTTCCGCTATGCCGAGCCGGTCAATGGCTCGGCGCGCGGCATTGCCGGCATCGTCAGCGAACGCGGCAATGTGCTGGGCATGATGCCTCATCCCGAACGGCGGATCGAGGCCGCGCATGGCGGCAGCGATGGCCGCCGGCTGTTCGAGGGGCTGCTGGAGACGGTGGGCGCCTGATGGCGCACGATCCGCTGGGCTGTGACGACTGCCCGGTGCGCGATGTCGCCGTCTGCGCCGGGCTTGGCGAGCGCGAGCGGCAGGATCTGGCCCGGCTCGGGCGGCGGCGAACCATCCGGCGCGGCGAGACGCTGTTTCTGGCGGGTGACGACAATATCGCCTGCGCGACTTTGGTGTCGGGCGCGCTCAAGCTCGCCCGCATCGACAGCGAAGGCGTCGAGCGCATCGTCGCCTTGGTCCACCCCGCCGATTTCATGGCGCGGATGTTCGCCACCGCCATCGACTGCACGGCAACCGCGCTCGCCGACAGCGAGGTCTGCCTGTTCCCCCGCGATGTCATCGCCCGCGAAATGCAGGGCCATGCCGCCTTTCTCGACCGGCTGCTGCGCGCGACCAGCGCCCAGCTCGACCGCGCCCGCGACCTGATCGACCTGATCGGGCGGCGCGATGCGCGTGCGCGGGTCGCGGGGCTGATCCTGATGTTCCTCGACGGCGACTGCACGCCGCCACGGGCCGGTGCCGCCCGCCGGATCGAGCTGCCGCTGACGCGCGGCGAAATGGCGGCGCTGCTGGGGCTGACCATCGAAACGGTGAGCCGCCAGCTCACCGCGCTCGAGGCGATGGGCGCGGTGCGCCGCGTCGGCCTGCGCGGGCTGGAGGTGCCGGACCCCGCCGCCTTGCGGACCGCGGCGACGGGCTAGAGCGGTTTCCGATCCGATTGCATCGGATCGGCCGCTCCGGCCCTTTGATTTGCCGCATTTTCCGAGTCGCCGGGTGATCCAACCCGGCTTGAAAATGCTCTGAACACCTTCCGGTCAGTCGACCCAGTCGAGCCCGATATCGCGGTACAGCCCGCGATCCTCGTCCCAGTCTTCCTTGACCTTCACATGCAGATAGAGATGCACCTTGCGGCCGAGCAGCCGGGCAAGCTCGGTGCGCGCGCGTTCGCCGATCGTCCGGATCTGCTGCCCGCCCTTGCCGAGCACAATCGCCCGCTGGGTCGGCCGCGCGACCAGAATCTGCTGGTGGATCTCGACCGAGCCGTCATCGCGCTCGCGATATTGTTCGGTCTCGACCGCGCTCGCATAGGGCAGCTCGGCATGGAGCTGGAGGTAAAGCTGCTCGCGCGTCACCTCGGCGGCGAGCATCCGGTCGGCGGCGTCGGACACCTGATCCTCGGGGAAATGCCATGGCCCCTCGGGCATGTGCGCGGCGAGTGCGGCCTTCAGATCGGCCACGCCGTCGCCGGTCGCGGCGCTGACCATATAGACGGCGTCAAAGGCCAGCGCCTCGGTCAGCCGCGCGGCATGGACGAGCAGCTTGTCCTTGGCCGCGATATCGACCTTGTTGAGCACCAGGATCTTGGGTTCGGGCCGCGCCTTCAGCCCGTCGACAATCGCCATCACCTTGGGGCCAAGCCCGGCGCGCGCATCGACGATCAGCGCGATGACGTCGGCATCAGCCGCCCCGCCCCAGGCCGCCTGCACCATCGCGCGGTCCAGCCGGCGGCGCGGCTCGAAAATCCCCGGCGTGTCGACCAGCATGATCTGGCTGTCGCCTGCAATGGCAATGCCCATCAGCCGGGTGCGCGTCGTCTGCGCCTTGGGGCTGACGATGGCGACCTTCTGGCCGACCAGCGCATTCACCAGCGTCGATTTGCCCGCATTGGGCGCCCCGACCACGGCGACGAGGCCGCATCTTTCCGTCATTTCTCAAGTATCTCCAGCAAGGCACGGGCGGCAAGGGTTTCGGCCTCCTGCTTGGAGGTGCCGGTGCCGGTCGCCTCCCCGGCATTGCGGACCGAGACCCGCACGGTAAAGCGCGGCGCATGTTCGGGGCCGGACCGCTCGACCTGTTCGTAAACGGGCGGCTTGCGGCGATGGGCGGCGGCCCATTCCTGCAACGCCGATTTGGGGTGGCGGGGCGCGCGCTGCTGATGATCGAGCCGCGATTCCCAGCGAGCGCGGA
Source organism: Sphingomonas sp. URJC2 (assembly GCF_059803575.1). Taxonomy (NCBI): domain Bacteria; kingdom Pseudomonadati; phylum Pseudomonadota; class Alphaproteobacteria; order Sphingomonadales; family Sphingomonadaceae; genus Sphingomonas; species Sphingomonas sp. URJC2. The sequence goes on along the minus strand of NZ_JAPFGX010000053.1, from coordinate 10,711 downwards.
TGAACGCCTCGGCCGCCTCGACGCCGTGATCGAGATAGAGCGCGCCGATCAGCGCTTCCACCACATCGCCCAGAATATTGTCGCTGTCGGCAGCGCCATCGTCACGCGCCTGCTTGCCCAGGCGCAGATGCGCGCGCAGCCCGATTTCGCGGCCCACCTCGGCGCACATGCTGCCCGACACCAGGGCATTGAGCCGCCAGGACAGCTTGCCCTCCGGCTCATCGGCAAACCGGTCATACAGCCAGCGGGCGATGGTCAGGCCGAGCACCCGGTCGCCCAGAAACTCCAGCCGTTCATAATCCGGCTCTTCGCGGCTGCCATGGGTCAGCGCGCGCTGATACAGTGCCAGCGTCCGCGGCGCGCGCCCCAGCGTGCCCGCAATCCAGTCCTCAAGCCCGGTCATGGCCGGTGTCCGATCCGTTCCCACCGGATCGCATTGCGCCAGCTTGCCGGGCTTCGCCAGCCCCCCGATGCACGAAAGGACAGCAGAATCCGTTCCGCCCGGCCGGTGATGCGCGCCACCGGCACCGGCCCGACCGCCGGGCTGCGGCTGTCGCGGCTGCGGTCGCGATTGTCGCCCATCACGAACACATGGCCGGGCGGCACCGTCCACGCGCCGTCCACCGCCAGATCGAGCCCGATGACGTCATGCCGCCGCCCGCCGGGGAGCGTTTCGCGGTGGCGCGTATAGGCGCACATCATCACGCCCCCCGCCATCCGCCGCCTGAGGCGCGGGCAGCCCGCCCCCGCGCCACCCGCGCCGGGGCCGGCCGGCACCAGCAGGTCGGGCAGGCGCAGCCGGGGAACGGCGACCCCGTTCAGCACCAGCCGCCCGCCGCTGAGCGCCACCCGGTCGCCGGGCAGGCCGATCACCCGCTTGACCAGATCGCGCCCCGAATCGCCGGGGGCGCGGAACACGATGACATCGCCGCGCACGGGCATGCGACCCGCCAGCCGGCTCTCCGGTCCGGCGCTCTGCCCCAGTGCTGCGCCGCCGGGCAGGCTGAACCACGACCAGCCATAGGGATAGCGGGTGGCGATCATGTAATCGCCCGGCAGCAGCGCCGGCATCATCGATGGCGACGGGATTGCATAGGGCGCAGCGACAAGGCTGCGGACCGCGACCACGGCCAGCGCCAACTGGGCAAGAAAGATAAGGAACCGGCGGCCTTCGCCGCCACGCGGGCGCGCGCGCCTGATCAGCTGTTTCAGCGCGCGTCCCCGCCCGCTGCCGGCCGCCGGTCCATTCAGTCGAACGCCCGCGCCAGCAGCGCCTGGGTGGAGGGATCGAACCCGGTCGGGCCATCGGCCTCGATCCGCCGGGCAATCGCCTTGCCCAGCTCGACGCCGAATTGGTCGAACGGATTGATCCCCAGCATCACCGCATTGGCAAAGGTGCGCTGCTCGTAAAAGGCGATCAGCGCGCCCAGCGCCTCGGGCGTCAGATCGTCGATCAGGATGGTGACCGACGGCCGGTCGCCCGGATAGGCGCGCTGCGGATCGTCGCTCGCCTGCCCCGCCATTAGCGCCGCGCCCTGTGCGAAGCAGTTGGTCAGCAGCGCGCGATGATGGGCGGGGTCGAGCGCATGGCCCGGCTCGGCCACCGCCACGAACTCGACCGGGACCAGCCTTGTGCCCTGATGGAGCAGCTGGAACACCGCGTGCTGGGCATCGGTGCCAACGCCGCCCCAGGTGATCGCAGCGCTCTGCCAGGACAGGGCGGTGCCATCGGGCGTCACCCGCTTGCCGTTCGATTCCATCTCCAGCTGCTGGAGATAGGAGGGCAGCAGCCGCAGCCGCTCGTCATAGGCGAACACCGCGCGGGTCTCGCAGCCGCGCAGCTGGACATAATATTGGTCGGCAATCGCGGCGAGCAGCGGCGCGTTGCGCTCCGCCGGGGCAAGCCGGAAATGCCGGTCCATCGCCGCCGCACCCTCGAGCAGCCGCTCAAATGCGTCCCAGCCCAGCGCCAGCGCGGCGGGAAAGCCGATCGACGACCACAGCGAATAGCGCCCGCCGACACTCTCCGAAAATGGCAGCACGCGGGTTTCATCGACGCCCCAGGCAACCGCCTTGTCGGGCGCGGCGGTGAGCGCGACGACGCGGCCATAGGGATCCTCCACCCCCGCTTCCGTCAGCCAGGCCAGCGCCGAGGCGGCGTTGAGCATCGTCTCGGTGGTGGTGAAGGTCTTGGACGCGATCACCACCAGCGTCGCACCGGGATCGAAGCGGCTGAACGCCGCCTCCAGCGCCGCGCCGTCGACGTTCGACACCACGGCGACGTCATATTGGCTGTCGTGCCGCCCCAGCGCATCGACGAGCAGATCAGGGCCGAGCGCCGATCCGCCAATGCCGATATGGAGCACATGGCGCACCGGGCCGAGCGCCCCCGCCTCGATGGCGTCAATCAGCGCGCGCATCCGCGCATGAAAGCCGCGCGCACGGGCGACGCTTTCGGGCGCGCCCTCGCCGCGTTCGGCGCTGTGTTCGGCGGCGCGCCCCTCGCTGGTGTTGATGACCGCCCCGCCGAACAGCGCATCGCGCGCCGCCGCCAGCCCGCGTTCGGCGGCAAAACCGGCAAAACGCGCCGCCAGATCGCGGTCGAGATGCGTCTTGGAAAAATCGACATAAAGCCCCGCCGCCTCGAACGCGAACTGGCCCACCCGCTCCGGATCGGCGGCGAACAGTTCGGCCAGGGTCTGGCGTTTGGTCTCGGTCGGCCAGGCAGGCGCCTGCATCATCTTGTCCCCCTTGTTCGGCCCGGCGCGCGGGCAACCCGTCATCTCTACCCCGCCCCCGGCCATGTGCAAGCGCGCCAATCACCCGGCAGGTGTGCGCGCGGGAGCGTCCGGAGCGGGCCGGCAAGCTTCCCTTAAGCCCGTTCCTTGCGCCCCGGTTAACGCCCGCGCGGTTAGGATGCGCGGAGCAATGCCGTCACGCCGGAGGGTCGACCATTGGCCGCAGGATATCGCGCCGCGTTCAACCTCAACCGCCGGGAATCCCCGCGCGACGATGTCTATTACCGCACCCGCGGCACCGACGATGCCGGCATGTCCTTCGGCCTGCAGATCGTCAACATCTCGGCGACCGGCTTCATGGCGCGCACCGAAGCAACGCTGGTGCCGGGCAGCTGGATGACGCTGCGCCTGCCGGTGGTCGGCCAGATCCGGGCCGATGTGCGCTGGGCGCTGGGCGGGCGCGTCGGCTGCCAGTTCGACCGGATGATCGATCTCGCGCCCTATCTCGACCTGCTAGGCGCGCTCGTCCGCGATGCGCGCTAGGCAAATCTTGCCGGGTACGCGGGACGGCCGATTGAATATGTTTGAGAGCGAACTCGCCTAAAACACTTTTTCAGTTCGATTTTATCCCCCGCGCAGCAGCGCCACGCCGGCATCGCGCTCGAACAGATACAGCGCCAGCCGCGCCGCGCGCCCGCGCGGCCCGTCCAGCCCGCCATCGCGGTCGACGAGCAGCCGCGCATCGTCGGTCGCGACCGGCAGCAGCGCCTGCACCTGTTCGGGCGTGGCGAGGCGGAAGACATGCTCGCCCGACTGGCGGGTGCCGAGGATTTCGCCCGGCCCGCGCAGCCGCAGATCCTCTTCGGCGATGCGGAAACCATCATTGCTCTCGCGCATCAGCGCCAGCCGCGCCCGCGCCGTCTCGCCCAGCGCGCCCGAGCGCAGCAGCAGACAGGTCGACCGCCCGGTGCCGCGCCCCACCCGCCCGCGCAGCTGGTGCAGCTGCGCCAGGCCGAACCGGTCGGCATGTTCGATCACGATCAGCGTCGCATTGGGCACATCGACGCCGACTTCGATCACCGTCGTTGCCACCAGCACGGCGACGCGCCCGGCGGCAAAATCGGCCATCACCGCATCCTTGTCCGGCCCCTTCATCCGGCCATGGACCAGCCCGATCCGTTCCGCGCCAAAGCGCAGGCGCAGCGCCTCTGCCCGCGCCTCGGCCGCGGCGAGATCGCTGTTCTCGCTCTCCTCGACCAGCGGGCACACCCAATAGGCCTGGCCGCCCTGCGCCATCAGCCGCCCCAGCGCCTCGACCACCTCGGCAAGCCGGTCCTCGGCGATCACCCGCGTCTCGATCGGCTGGCGCCCCGGGGGCATTTCATCGAGGCGGCTGACATCCATTTCGCCATATTGGGTGAGCGTCAGCGTGCGCGGGATCGGCGTCGCCGTCATCACCAGCACATGCGGCGGGGTGGCGGCCTTTTGCGCCAGCATCAGCCGCTGCGACACGCCGAAACGATGCTGTTCGTCAATCACAGCAAGCCCGAGCCGGCGATAGTTCACATCCTGCTGGAAGATTGCATGGGTGCCGACCAGAATGTCGATCGACCCGTCGGCCAGCCCCATCAGCGTGGCATCGCGCACCCGCCCCTTTTCCCGCCCGGTCAGGATCGCGACATTGACCGGCAGGCCGGCGAGCAGCCGCGACAGCGAGGCATGGTGCTGGCGCGCGAGGATTTCGGTCGGCGCGAGCAACGCCCCCTGCGTCCCCGCCTCGACCGCCACCAGCAGCGCCATCACCGCGACCAGCGTCTTGCCCGCGCCGACATCGCCCTGCAGCAGCCGCAGCATCGGCGCATCCTGACGCAGATCGCCCTCGATCTCCGCCATCGCCCGGCTTTGCGCGCCGGTGGGGGCATAAGGCAGGTTGAGCGCATCCCGCAGCCGCCCGTCGCCGATCAGCGCCCGTCCCCGCCGCCGCCGTGCCGAGGCGCGGACGAGCATCAGCGCCAGCTGGTTGGCGAACACCTCGTCATAGGCCAGCCGGTCGCGCGCCGCCTGATCGGCGGGGTCGGCATGGGCAGCGTTCAGCGCCGTGCGCCAGTCCGGCCAGCCGCGCGTGGCAAGCAGGCTCGGCTCGATCCACTCGGGCAGATCGGGCGCGCGCGCCAGCGCCTGCTGCGCCAGCTGGCCGAGCCGGCGTGACGTCATGCCTTCGGACAGCGGATAGACCGGCTCGCGCAGCGGCGGCTCGGCCTCTCCGGGCAGCAGGACGAGATCGGGGTGGACGATCTGCAACCCCTCGCCATAGGCGTCGAGCCGGCCGGACACGCGCCGCGCCTCGCCCAGCGGAAACAGCTTGCGCGCCCAGCCCGGATTGCCGCCGAAATAGACAAGGCTGACCGGATCGCCCGCCGCATCCGCCGCCTGCACGCGGAACGGGCCGCGCCCGGCGGCGGCGCGATAGCCGGTTGCGGTGAGCGTGGTCAGGATCACCTGCCCCGGCCGCGCCTCGGCCAGCCGGTCGACGGCCAGCCGGTCGACCCAGCCGGTCGGCAGGTGAAAGGCGATATCGACCGCGCGCGCCAGCCCCAGCCGTTCGAGCGGCCGGCGCAGCGCCGGGCCGATGCCTTTCAGCGCCTCGACTTCGGCGAACAGCGGATTGAGGATTTCGGGTCGCATGCCTATCTGGCCGCTTCTAATCACAATGCCGGCGCGCCCGCCAGCGCGTTCGGCACCCGAACACCCGCACCCCTGTGCCATCCGATGGAGCCGATCATGGACCGCGAAATCCGCCTGAAACGCCTTGGCTTCCGCGCGACGCATCGCGGCACCAAAGAGGCGGATATCCTGATCGGCGGTTTTTTCCGCCTGCATTCGGACCGCTGGAGCGACGACGAGATCGCCTGGTTCGAAGCGCTGATGGACGAACAGGATGTCGACATCATGGCCTGGGCGATCGGCACCGCCGAGGTGCCCGAGGCGTGGCGCGGACCGATGATGGATGATCTGAAGAAGCTCGATTATGTCCCTGTCGAAAAGTAAGATCATCTCCCCGACCCGTCATCTGGCGATGCGCGCATGACCGATCTGCGCCGCATTCTCGCGCCCGGCGGGGCGCTGACGCTCGCCGGTGTGCCGGCCGGGTTCCTGCCCTGGCTGATGGCCGATCTGGCGCGCGCCGCCCCGGTGCGCGCGGTGTTCATCGCCTCCGACGAGGCGGCGATGCGCGCGATGGCGGAATCGGCCGGGTTTTTCGCGCCCGAGCTTGAGGTGCTGAGCTTCCCGGCGTGGGACGTGCTGCCCTATGACCGCGCCTCGCCGTCGCTGCGCATCCAGTCCGAACGGCTGGCGACGCTCAACCGGCTGCAGGCGCGGTCCAAGGGCCCGCAGCTGATCGTGACCACGGCGAGCGCCGCCGTGCAGCGGGTGCTGACCCCGTTCCGCATCCGCCAGCTGGTCGCGCGGCTGGCCCCGGGCGAGCGGATCGACCGCGACCGGCTGGCCGAGCGGTTGCAGGCCAATGGCTATCAGCGCGTCGACACCGTGGCCGAGGCGGGGGAATATGCGATAAGGGGCGGGCTGATCGACCTGTTCCCGACCGGCGAACCCTATGCGCTGCGGCTCGATTTCTTCGGCGACGAGATCGAGAATGTCCGCCGTTTCGATCCCGCCGACCAAAGGACCATCGACCGGATCGACGGCTTCACGCTGATGCCGGCATCCGAAGCATTGCTCGACGCCGACAGCATCAAGCGGTTTCGCGGCCGTTATCGCGAAACATTCGGCGCCACCGCCACCGGCGACCCGCTTTATGAGGCGGTGACCGAGGGGCGCAGGCTGGCCGGCATGGAACATTGGCTGCCGCTGCTCGAAGAGCGGATGGCGACGCTGTTCGATCATCTGGGCGATGGCTGTGTGGTCGTACGCGATTTCGGCACGACGGCGGCGACCGAGCAGCGGCTGGAGGCGATTGCCGATTATTTCGCCAACCGCCAGCGCGCCCAGTCGGCGACGCCTGGCAGCTATCGCCCGGTCGAGCCGGCGGGCCTGTATCTGGATGCGGCGGAATGGGCGGAGGCGTGCGCGACGCGGCCGATCCATCTCGCCACGCCCTTTGCCGCGCCGGCCGGGGATCAGGTGATCGACTTCGCGGTCGAGGGTGCGCGCGACTTCGCGCCCGAACGCGCGCAGCAGGCCAATATCTACGAAGCCGTCGTCAAACACTGCACCAAGCTCAAGAAATCAGGCCGTAAAGTCGTTCTCGCCAGCTATTCTTCCGGCGCGCGCGAGCGACTGGCGGCCCTGCTGGCCGATCATGGCCTCAAAACCGCGCGCATGGCCGATGGCTGGCAGGAGGCGCTGGGCCAGGCCGACAGCGCCGGTGCCGCTCTGGTGGTGCTGCCGCTCGATCACGGTTTTTCGACGCCCGATGTCGCGCTGCTTACTGAACAGGACATGCTGGGCGACCGGCTGGTCAGGCGGCGCAAGCGGCGCAAACAGGCCGATGCGTTCCTGAATGAACTGGCGACGCTCAGTCCCGGCGATCTGGTCGTCCATGTCGATCACGGCATCGGCCGGTATGAAGGGCTGACCCAGGTTCCCGTGGGCCAGAGCCCGCATGACTGTGTGGCCGTCAGCTATGCGGGCGGCGACAAGCTGTATGTCCCGGTCGAAAACCTCGAAGTCCTGTCGCGCTACGGCGCGGAAAATGAGGGCGTGGCGCTCGACCGGCTGGGCGGCGAGGCCTGGCAGCGGCGCAAGGCGGCGATGCGCGAGCGCATCCGCGAGATCGCGCACGAGCTGATCAAGACCGCGGCCGAACGCGCGCTGCGCCCGGCCGACATTGCGGTGGCCGATTCGGGCTATGCCGCCTTTGCCGACCGTTTTCCCTATGAGGAAACCGAGGATCAGGACCGCGCGATCGCCGATGTGCTCGACGATCTGGCCGCCGGCCGGCCGATGGACCGGCTGGTGTGCGGCGATGTCGGCTTCGGCAAGACCGAAGTGGCGCTGCGCGCCGCCTTTGTCGCCGCCATGGCCGGGATGCAGGTCGCCGTCGTCTGCCCGACGACCCTGCTTGCCCGCCAGCATTATCAGGGCTTTGTCGAACGCTTCCGGGGCTTCCCGCTCGAAATCGGGCGGCTGTCGCGGCTGGTGCCGCCCAAGGAGGCGAAGGAGACCAAGGAACGGCTGGAGGCCGGCACGCTCGACATCGTCATCGGCACCCATGCGATTCTGGCGAAAGGCATTACGTTCAAGCGCCTGGGGCTGGTGATCGTCGATGAGGAACAGCGGTTCGGCGTCACCCACAAGGAAAGGCTGAAGGCGCTCAAGACCGACGTCCATCAGCTGACGCTGACCGCGACGCCGATCCCGCGCACCTTGCAAATGGCAATGTCGGGCCTGCGCGAACTGTCGGTGATCCAGACCCCGCCGGTCGACCGGCTGGCGGTGCGCACCTATGTGATGCCCGAGGACCCGGTGGTGCTGCGCGAGGCGCTGCTGCGCGAACATTATCGCGGCGGGCAGAGCTATTTCGTCACCCCGCGCATCGCCGACCTGCCCGATATCGAGCAATTCCTGCGCGAGGAGGTGCCCGAGATCCGCTATGTCGTCGCGCATGGCCAGATGGCGCCGACCGAGGTGGAGGAGCGCATGTCGGCCTTTTACGACAAGCGCTATGACGTGCTGGTGTCGACGACCATCGTCGAAAGCGGGCTCGATATCCCGAGCGCCAATACGCTGATCGTCAACCGCGCCGACCGGTTCGGCCTCGCCCAGCTCTATCAGCTGCGCGGCCGGGTCGGGCGCGGCAAGATCAGGGCCTATGCCTATCTGACCACGCCGGCCGATACCGCGATCACCGACACGGCGGAGAAGCGGCTGAAAATCCTGTCCGATCTCGACAGCCTGGGTGCGGGCTTCCAGCTGGCCAGCCACGATCTCGACATTCGCGGCGCGGGCAATCTGCTCGGCGACGAACAGTCGGGACATATCAAGGAGGTGGGGTTCGAACTCTACCAGTCGATGCTCGAAGAAGCGATCCTCGACGCCAAGGCTGGCGGCGCGGCGGCGGCGCGGCGCAGCGAGGGCTTCTCGCCCACCATCACCGTCGATGTGCCGGTGATGATCCCCGACGAATATGTGCCCGATCTGGATCTGCGCATGGGCCTGTATCGGCGGATGAACGAGCTCGATTCGGCCGAGGCGATCGAAGGCTTTGCCGCCGAGCTGATCGACCGGTTCGGCCCGCTGCCGCCGGCGACCGAAAATCTGGTGCGGCTGATCGAGATCAAGCTCAACGCCAAGCGGGCGATGGTCGCGAAGATCGAAACCGGGCCGCGCGGCGCGGTCGTCGCCTTTCACGACGATGCGCCGCCCAATGTCGAGGGGCTGCTCGCCTATGTCGCCAAGATCGGGGAAAGCGCCCGGCTGCGCCCGGATTCGCGGCTGGTCATCACCCGCGACTGGTCGAACCCGGCCAAGCGGCTCAACGGGGCATTGCAGCTGTCGCGGGGCCTGGCGAAACTGGCGGCCTGACCAGGGCCGCCAGCCGCGCGCCGTCAATGGGCTCCGAACACAGATAGCCCTGATACAGGGTGCAGCCCTCGGCGGTCAGCGCGGCGAGCTGGGCCTCGGTCTCGACGCCTTCGGCGATCACGCCCAGGCCAAGCGAGCGGGCCATGTCGATCACGCCGCGCACCACCACCCGATCGCGGTTCGATCCGGCAATGTCCTGCGTCAGCCCCTTGTCGATCTTCAGATAGTCGAGCGGCAGCGCCTTCAGATAGGCAAGGCTTGAATAGCCGGTGCCGAAATCGTCGATCGCCACCCGGCAGCCGGCGGCGCGCAGCGTGGCAAGCGCCTCGGCCGCTGCGCCCAGATCCTCGATCAGCCCGGTTTCGGTGACTTCGATGGTCAGCCGGCGGCGCCGAAAGCCGGCGGCATCGGCGCGTGCCAGCAGGGCAGCGGCAAAGCCCGGCCGGTGCAGCTCTTCTGCCGTGACATTGATCGACAGGCGCAGCCAGGCAAGCGTGCCGGGCCAGGCGGCAGCCATTGCCATCGCCTGATGCTGGACATGCTCCGACAGCGCGACCAGATGGTTGGCGCGCGCGGCGGCGGTGAACAGTGCCTCTGCGCCCACATCGCCGAAATCGGGATGGTGCCAGCGCGCCAGCGCCTCGACCCCGGTGATCGCGCCCGAGGCAATCGACACCTGCGGCTGGAACACAATGTCCACCTGACCGGCGGCAATCGCCTGACGCAGTTCGGCGGCCAGCCGCTCGGCGCGCGACACCGCCTGCGCCGCCTCGCTGTCGTGCAGGCAGATCGGCCCGGCCGATCCCTCGCGTGCCTCGGCCAGCGCGATGCTCGCCCGCCGGAGCAGCATTGCCGGCTGTTCATCGACGCTGGCGGTGACGCCGCCGATGGTGACGCCCAGCGACACCATGTCCGGCCCGGCCACGAACCGCCGTTCAAGCGCGGCCAGCACCTGTTCGGCCAGTTCGCGCAGCGTGTCGGCATCGGGGCGGGCGACGCCGATCAGAAACTCGGTCCCCGCCATGCGCGCGACAAACGCCTTGCGACCAAGATCGGCGGGCACGCGCGCGATCCGCCGCGCCGCCGCCTGCAACAGCGCATCGCCGATCACCCGGCCATAAGCGGTGTTGAGCATGTTGAACCGGGTCAGCCCGACCAGCAGCACCGCCGGCCGTTCGCCCGCGCGCAGCCGGTCCGCCATCCAGCGCCGCGCGCCGCCGCCGTCATGCAGCCCGGTCAGCGCATCGCGGAACGCCAGCTCCGGCTCCGGGTCCGCCGCCAGCCGCTCGACCAGGCCGCTCAGCCGCCCCTGACGCAGCGACAGATGCAGGGCGATCCGCCCGCCGCGCGCAAGATCGACCGTCACCGCAGTCGGGCCGCGCCCCCCGGCCAGCCGCCGCCGCCCGGCGCGCAACGCCGCCCGGCCG
>NZ_JAPFGX010000052.1:0-17873 GCF_059803575.1 Sphingomonas sp. URJC2 | reverse complement strand
CCCCCCGGCCGCTGCCCGCCGCCGCCGTGCCGGCGCTGCGCCGCCCCGACAGCGGCGGCGACGACTGGACAAGCTTCTAAGCCATTGCGGGCAGCCGGGCGCGCACCATGGTGGCGGCCCGGCATCGCCATCGGCTAGGAAGGGGGCATGCGCGCCGCCTTGTCCCCCCGCCGCCCGTCACTGGCCATGTTGATCGCCCTGCTGCTCGGCCTGCCCGGCGCGGCCTGTGCGCCGGCTGCGCCCGCCATATCTGCGGACACCCCCTCGCTCCGCATCGTGAGCTGGAATCTCGAACATCTGGCCGCCGCCGACGGGGCCGGCTGCCGCCCGCGCGGTCCGGCCGATTATGCGCTGCTCCGGCGTCATGCCGAGGCGCTTGAGGCCGATGTGATCGCGTTTCAGGAGGTGGAAAATGCCGCCGCTGCCGCGCGCGTGTTCGATCCGGCGCGCTACCATATCGTCATGTCGGGCCGCCCCGACACCGGGCGCGGCGGCGAATGCCGGGACCGGCCGGGGGCCAGCATCCGCCATCAGGATGTCGGGTTTGCGATCCGCCGCACGCTCGCCTTCACCCGCCACCGCGATCTGAAGGCGCTTGGCGTCGGCAATCCCGACCTGCGCTGGGGCGTCGATGTGACGATTGCCGGCGCGCGGCCGATCCGGCTGCTCGCCGTGCACCTGAAATCGGGCTGCGCCGCCGGGCGCGATCCGGCCGACGAGGATTGCCCGGTGCTGTTCGCACAGGGCCGCGCGCTCGAACGCTGGATCGATGCGCGCGCGGCGGCGGGCGAGGATTTCGCCGTGCTCGGCGACTGGAACCGGCGGCTCGCCGATCCGGGCGACGGGTTCCGCACGCTGGTCGATGACGGCCGCCCGGCGGGCGCGGCGCTGACGCTTGCCGCAGGAAACGCCGAGGCGCGCTGCGTCGCCCGCTATCGCCGCTTCATCGACCATATCGCGACCGGCGCGCGCGCGACCGCGCGGGTGGTGCCGGGGTCGTTCGCCGAATATCTCTATGACGGCGACGAGGCGACCCACCCGTCGGATCATTGCCCGGTTTCGGTGCGCATCGCGCGCTGACCGGCGCCGCTCAGCCCCGCTCCAGCGCCGCCAGCATTGCCGAGGCGCCGCGTTCGGCATCGTCGCTGCCCGCCTGAAAAATGCGGAACAGCTCGCGGCCATTGCCCTCGCCAGCCGCCGGGGCGGCGGCGGGCGCGCGGTCGAGCGCCGCCGGGTCGAGCACCTCGATTGTGCCGGCGACCGCATCGAGCCGCACCAGATCGCCATCGGCGAGCCGCGCGACCGGCCCGCCATGCAGCGCTTCGGGATAGAGATGGATCGCCGCCGGCACCTTGCCGCTGGCCCCCGACATGCGCCCGTCGGTGACCAGCGCGACACGGTGGCCGCGATCCTGCAACACGCTCAGCGCCGGGGTCAGCTTGTGCAGCTCGGGCATGCCATTGGCCGCCGGCCCCTGAAACCGCACGACGACCACGACATCACGGTCCAGCTCACCGGCGCGGAACGCCGTCAGCACGTCATTCTGGTCATCGAACACCCGTGCCGGGGCCTCGATGATCCAGCGGTCGGGATCGACCGCGCTCGTCTTGATGACCGCGCGCCCCAGATTGCCGGCCAGCAGCCTCAGCCCGCCGGTCGGCTGGAACGGATCGCTGACCGGGCGCAGCATCGCCGGATCGCGGCTGTCGTCCGGGGCCGCCACCCAGGCCAGATCCTCGCCGTCCAGCACCGGTTCGTGGCGATAGGCGGCCATGCCGTCGGGGGCCACGGTCATGATGTCGCCGTGCAGCAGCCCGGCATCGAGCAGCTCGCGGATGACGAACGGCATCCCGCCGGCCGCCGCGAAATCATTCACATCGCCCGAGCCATTGGGATAGACGCGCGTCAGCAGCGGCACCGCCGCCGACAGGCGCGACAGATCTTCCCAGTCGATCACGATCCCCGCCGCGCGCGCGATTGCCGGCAGATGGATCGCATGGTTGGTCGAACCGCCGGTCGCCATCAGCCCGACCGCGGCATTGACGATCGCCTTTTCATCGATGCACCGCCCGAGCGGCCGGTAATCATCGCCGGCCCAGCCGATTTCGGTCAGCCGGTGGACGGCGGCGCGGGTCAGCTGCTGGCGCAGCCTGGTGCCGGGATGGACAAAGGCGGCATTGGGCACGTGCAGGCCCATCACCTCCATCATCATCTGGTTGGAGTTGGCGGTGCCGTAAAAAGTGCAGGTGCCGGGCGAATGATAGCTTGCCGCCTCGGCCGCGAGCAGTTCCTCGCGCGTCGCCTTACCCTCGGCATAAAGCTGGCGGACGCGCGCCTTTTCCTTATTGGGGATGCCCGACGGCATCTGCCCGCCGGGCACCAGGATCATCGGCAGATGCCCGAACCGCAGCGCGCCGATCAGCAGCCCCGGCACGATCTTGTCACAGATGCCGAGCAGCAGCGCGCCTTCGAACATCGCATGGGTAAGCGCGACCGCCGTGCCCATCGCAATCGCGTCGCGGCTGAACAGCGACAGCTCCATGCCGGTCTGGCCCTGCGTCACACCGTCGCACATCGCCGGCACCCCGCCCGCCACCTGCGCGGTCGCGCCGCGTTCGCGGGCGAAAATCTTGATCTGCTCGGGATAGCGGCCATAGGGCTGATGCGCCGACAGCATGTCGTTATAGGCGGTGACGATGCCGATGTTCATCGCCTGCCCGGCGCGGATGCTGGGCTTGTCCTCCTCGGCCGCGGCAAAACCGTGCGCGAGATTGCCGCAGCTGAGCGAGCCGCGATTGGTGCCGGCGTCGCGCTGGCGGTCGATCAGATCCAGATAGGCCTGACGGGTCTGCCGGCTGCGCGCGACGATGCGCGCGGTGACGGCGGCGATTTCAGGATGAAGGTCAGTCATGCCAGCTGGCTCCGTCGCGTTCGATAAGGGCAATGGCCGCCGACGGCCCCCAGGTGCCGGCGGTATAGGGCCGCGCTTCCTGGCCGGTCGCCGCCCAAGCGCCGTGGATGGAATCGATCCACGCCCAGGCCGCCTCCACCTCGTCGCGGCGCACGAACAGCGTCGGATCGCCTTCGACCAGATCGAGCAGCAGCCGTTCATAGGCGATGCGGCGGCGCTGCCCGGCCGCCTCGGTCGACAGCGACACGTCGAGCGCAACCTCGCGCAGCGCGACCCCGTCCCGGTCCAGCCCCGGCTGCTTGGCCATCACCTGCAGCTGGATATTCTCCTGCGGCTGGATGCGGATGATCATGCGGTTGGCATTGAGCCCCGGTCCCCGGCGGGCGAAGATCGAATGCGGCACCGGGCGGAACTGGATCAGGATTTCCGAATGGCGCTGCGGCATGCGCTTGCCGGTGCGCAGATAGAAGGGCACGCCGGCCCAGCGCCAATTGTCGATATGCGCCTTCAGCGCCACGAAGGTTTCGGTGTTGGACGCAGCGCCCAGCTCCTCGGCATAGCCCTTGACCGGCTGACCGCCGACCGCGCCTGCGCCATATTGGCCGCGCACGCTCTGCTGGCCGACCGTCTCGGGCGTCATGTGGCGCAGCGAGCGCAGCACCTTCACCTTTTCGTCGCGCACGGCGGCCGGCGCCATCGAGGCGGGCGGCTCCATGGCGACGAGCGCGAGCAGCTGGAGCAGATGGTTCTGCACCATGTCCTTGAGCGCGCCGACGCCGTCATAGTAAGAAACCCGGCCTTCCAGCCCGACCGTCTCGGCCACGGTGATCTGCACATGTTCGATGGCGGTCGCGTTCCACAGCGGCTCGAACAGCATGTTGCCAAAGCGCAGGACGAGCAGGTTCTGGACGGTTTCCTTGCCCAGATAATGATCGACGCGGAACACCCGCCGCTCGGGGAACACCGCGTTGACGGCGTCATTGACCTGCTGCGACGAAGCAAGGTCGTGGCCGATTGGCTTTTCCATCGCGATGCGGACATGGTCGCCCGCCAGCCCGGCGTCCGCCAGTCCGCGCGCCATCGGCGCGAACAGCGCCGGCGGGGTCGACAGATAGACCGACACGCCACGTTCCAGCCGGTCGCCGACCAGCGCGCGCAGCCGCGCAAACTGCGCCGGATCGCCCGACACCGCGCAATAGCTCACCCGGTCGAGAAATGCCGCCGCGGCCTCGGCATCGAACCGGTCGGCGGGCAGGAAACGGGCCAGATCGATGCTGGCGCGAAATCCGGCATCGTCCATCTCGCCCCGGCCGGAGGCGATGATCCGCATGTCGGCGGGCAGCAGGCCATCGCGGAACAGATTGTAGAGCGAGGGAAACAGCATCCGGTGCGCAAGATCGCCGGTTGCCCCGAAAAGAATGAGCGTTTGATGAGGGTCTGCCATGCGCGCTCCAAACTGTGCCCGCCGCCCTAGCGTCATCGGCGGCTGAGTGCTCTTATCGGGCATTCGTATTCACCGCCATTGGCGATTGCGCCTGTCCATGCGAAAGACGCGGCAATTTCCGTCAATAAGCGGCGGAACGGCAGGCGGGGAGCGGGACGGGCATGGAGATTGTCGCGGTCGATCTGGGCGGAACCCATGCGCGGTTCGCGGTCGCCACGCTTGACGGCCGCCGGGTCGCGCAGCTTGGCCCCGAAACCGTGATCCGCGCGGCCGAGCATGTCAGCCTGGCAAGCGCGTGGACCGCCTTTGCCGCCGCCCATGGCCGGCCGCTGCCGCGCGCGGCAGCGATTGCGGTCGCCGCCCCCGCCGATGGCGACACGATCAAGATGACCAACAATCCATGGGTCATCCGCCCGGCCGAGCTGCCCGAAAGGCTGGGGATCGACGCGCTGGCGATGGTCAATGATTTCGAGGCGGTGGCCCAGTCGGTCGCCGCCCTTGCGCCCGACCAGCTGGTGCCGCTGTGCGGGCCGGACGGGCCGTTGCCCGCGCGCGGCGTGATCACCGTGCTCGGCCCCGGCACCGGGCTGGGCGTCGCGATGCTGGTGCGCAACGCCGCCGGCGACCATGCGGTCGCGACCGAGGGCGGCCATATGGATTTTGCGCCGCTCGATGCCATTGACGACCAGATCCTCGCGCTGCTGCGTCAGCGCCACCGGCGCGTGTCGGTGGAACGGGTGGTGGCCGGCCCGGCCTTGCCCGACATCTATCAGGCGCTGGCGGCGATCGAGCAGCGCCCGGTCGCGCCGGTCGATGACCGCACGCTGTGGACCCGCGCGCTGGGTGGCAGCGACGATCTGGCGGTGGCCGCGCTCGAACGCTTCTGCATGAGCCTGGGCGCGGTCGCGGGCGACCTGGCGCTGGCGCAGGGGGCAAGCGCGGTGGTGGTGGCGGGCGGGCTGGGGCTGAGGCTGGCGGCGCATCTGCCGCGTTCGGGCTTTCGCGACCGCTTCGTCGCCAAGGGCCGGTTCGAGGCGCGGATGGCGGCGCTGCCGGTCCGCATCGTCACCCATCCCCAGCCCGGCCTGCTGGGTGCCGCCGCCGCCTTTGCCGCCCGCCAGAACGGCTGAACACCCGCCGCCGCGCCCCAACGCCCGCCCCGGCGAAACGGGGGTCGCCAGCCTCCCGAATCCGGGTTAGGTTCGGATAGAAAACTGATCGCGCGGCAACACAGCCCAGACAAAATGCCGGCCAGCAAGGCCGGGCGCGGCGGGTGAGGAGGCGGAGCGATGGGCGTGGAACCGGCAGACATAAGGGCGGCGGGCGATGACGGCATCGAACGGGTCGATGTGCTCGTCGTCGGCGCGGGCATTTCGGGCATCGGCGCGGGCTGGCACCTCCAGACCATGTGCCCGGACAAATCCTATCTGATCCTTGAAGGGCGCGACGATCTGGGCGGCACCTGGGATCTGTTCCGCTATCCGGGCATCCGGTCCGATTCCGACATGCACACGCTCGGCTATTCGTTCCGGCCCTGGGAACAGGCCAAGGCGATTGCTGACGGGCCGTCGATCAAGGCCTATCTGCGCGACACCGCGCGCGACCATGGCATCGACCGGCACATCCGCTACCGCCACAAGGTGATCAGCGCCGACTGGTCATCGGCCAGTGCGACCTGGACGGTCGAGGCCGAGATCGGGCCGGACCGGGTGCGCAAGCGCTTTGCCTGCCGCTTCCTGTTCATGTGTTCGGGCTATTACCGCTATGACGCCGGCTATACGCCGGACTTTGCCGGGCGGGACGATTTCGCCGGGCGCATCGTCCATCCGCAGCACTGGCCGGACGATCTGGATTATGCCGGCAAGCGGGTGATCGTGATCGGCAGCGGCGCGACGGCGGTGACATTGGTGCCCGAAATGGCGCGCACCGCCGGCCATGTGACGATGCTCCAGCGTTCGCCCACCTATATGGTGACGCGCCCGGCCGAGGACCGCGTCGCCAATGCGCTGCGCGCGCTGCTGCCGTCGCGGCTCGCTTATGCGATCACGCGCTGGAAAAACGTCCTGTTCGGGCTGTATTTCTACTCCAAGACGCGGCGCGACCCGCAGGCGGTCAACACATGGGTGCTCGACCGGGTGCGCGCCGAACTGCCGCCGGGTTATGACATGGAGACGCATTTCACCCCGCGCTACAATGTCTGGGACCAGCGACTGTGCCTGGTGCCCGACAGCGATCTGTTCGCCGCGATCCGCGCCGGCACCGCCTCGGTCGAAACGGGGCGGATCGACCGGTTCACCAAGGGGGGCATTTTGCTGGAGGACGGGCGCGAGCTGCCCGCCGACATCATCGTCACCGCAACCGGGCTCAACATGCAGCTGCTGGCGGGCGTCGCCTTCACCGTCGACGGCAGCCCGCGCGACATCGCCCAGACCGTCAGCTACAAGGCGATGATGTATAGCGGGATCCCCAATCTCGCATCGTCCTTCGGCTACACCAATGCGTCATGGACGCTGAAATCCGACCTGACCTGCGCCTATGTGTGCCGGCTGCTCAACCATATGGACCGGACGGGAACGCAGATCGCGACCCCGGTGCTGAACGATCCCGAGGTCGAGGCGATGCCCTGGCTCGATTTCAGCTCGGGCTATGTGCAGCGGGCGATCGCGCACCTGCCGCGCCAGGGATCGAAACGCCCCTGGCGGGTCCACCAGAATTACGCGCTCGACCTGATGGACCTGAGGTTCGGCAAGGTCGATGACGGGGCGATGACCTTTACCCGCAAGGGCGAAAAGCTGCCGGAGGCACCCCGGCAGCTTCAAGCGGCGGAATAGGCCCCGGTCAGCGGCACTGCGCGTCGCGCCCGCGCTCGACCGCGCGGCCGGCCAGCGCGCCCGCCCCGCCGCCAAGAATGGTGCCGACCGCGCTGCGGCGGCCGCCATCGATGGCGCGGCCCAGCAGCGCCCCGGCCACGCCGCCGATGATCGTGCCGGTGGTCCCGTCCGGCCGGCGGCACTGCACCTCGCCATTCGGCCCGGCCCAGGTCGGCCCGTCATAGGCGGCGCTGCGCGCGCGGTTGCGGTCGAACCGGGCGCGGGCCTGATCATAGGCCAGCCGCTCGCGCTCCAGCGCGTCGCGTTCGCGCTCGAACCGGGCCTGGGCATCGTCCCAGCGCCGCTGCGCCTCGTCCATCTCGGCATAATCGTCGGTCGCCCAGCGGCTGTCGGCCTGAACCGGCTGCGCTGCGGCGGCAGTGGCAGCAATGGGTGCCAGCAACGCCAGCGCCAGCGCCATGCGGGTGATCGTCATCCTGCCCGTTCCTCCTGCTCGCGGATGCAAGGCGGACAGCATAAGCCGCCGTCGCTGAACGCCCGGCAACGGGCGCGGATCAGCGGCAGCTCGACCCGCGCTCGATCGCCCGGCCGGCCAGTGCGCCCGCCGCACCGCCCAGGATCGTGCCGAGCGCGCGGTTGCGCCCGCCATCGATCGCCCGGCCAAGCAGCGCCCCGCCCGCGCCGCCGATCAGCAGGCCGGTGGTGCCATCGGGCCGGCGGCAATAGGTGCGGCCGTCATCGCCGCGCCAGGTCTGGCCGGCATAGCCGCCGGCATAGCGGTCATCGACCGGGCGGCGGGTATAGCGGTCGCGCAGCACGCCGCGCCGGTCGCGGTAGAGCTGGGCCTCGTCGACATAGAGCAGCCGGCCACCCGGATCGCGCCACATCCCGTCCCGGTCGCGGCGATAGCCGAAACGCTCGGCCCGGCGCAGATTGACGATGCGGCCCTGCCGGTCGCGCAGATTGCCGCTGCCGTCGACGCCGAACCGGGCATCGCCGCGCGCATCATATTGGGCGGGCACGAACGCGGCACCGGCGGGCTGCATATCGGCAGCGAGCGGAGCGGCAAGCGCAAGAGCGGCGACAAGAATCATGATGCGTCTCCCGTGATCAGGCCGGAGAAACGGCCGGCAGCGCAGCGCGGTTGCATGAACATGGCACAACCGCCGGGGCCGCATCGCCGCCGGCCCCGCGCAAGGCTGACCGTCAGCCGGCGATCCGCCCGCCCGCGACCCCGAAATGGCCGGTGCCGGCAGGCGCATCGGCGAACAGCGCCGGTTCGGTGCCGGTCATCCAGACCTGCCCGCCGCCGGCCGCCAGCCGCGCGAACAGCGCCGCCCGCCGGCGCGGATCGAGATGCGCCGCCACTTCGTCGAGCAGCAGCAGCGGCCGCCGGCCGGCGCGCGCCGCAACCAGATCGGCATGGGCGAGCACCAGCGCCAGCAGCAGCGCCTTCTGCTCCCCGGTCGAACAGCGCGCGGCGGGCTGCGCCTTGCCGGCATGGACGACATCCAGATCCTGGCGGTGCGGGCCTTCGGTCGCGCGCCCGGCAGCGGCGTCGCGCGCGCGCCCCCGCGCGAGCACCGCCTGAAACGCCGCCGGCCCTTCGGGCGGCACCCAGCCGGAGAGCGCAACCCCGGCGCGCGGCAGCGGATCGTCGGCAGGTCCCGGCACGGCCAGCTGCTCGGCCAGCGCCGCCACCGTGCGCGCCCGCCCGCTGGCCAGCGCATGGCCGGCCTCGGCCATCTGCGCCTCGATCCCCGCCAGCCACGCCGGGTCGGGCGGGCCATCGGCGGCGAGCAGCCGGTTGCGCTCGCGCATCGCCGCTTCATAGCGGCTGGCATGGACGGCATGGCCCGGCTCCAGCGCCAGCACCAGCCGGTCGAGAAAGCGGCGGCGGCCACTCGCCGCATCGACGAACAGCCGGTCCATCGCCGGGGTGATCCACAGCACCGCCAGCCATTCGGCAAGCGCGGCGGCGGGCACGGACGCGCCGTTGATCCGCACCAGCCGCCGTTCGGGTGCCGACGCGGCCGTGCCGGTGCCCAGCCGCACCTCGGCCCCATCGGGCGCGGCAAGGCTGGCGGACACCGCAAAGCCGCCCGCCCCGTCGCTGCGCGCCATGTCGCCAAGCGCCGCCCCGCGCAGCCCGCGCCCCGGCGCCAGCATCGACACGGCCTCGAGGATGTTGGTCTTGCCCGCGCCATTCTCGCCGGTCAGCACGACCAGCCCCGGCCCCGGCACCATGGCCGCCGCGCCATAGGAACGGAAATCGGTGAGTTCGAGCCGGGTGAGCATCACCCGATGCCCTAAACCATTTTCACGCCGGGTCGACCCATCCGGCAGCGCGATTGAGCCGGAACGGGCATCGTGCGTTACCCATCCGTCACAGCCGGAGAACCGCCGATGCGCCCCGTTTTCGCCGCCGCGATGCTCGCGCTTTGCAGCCTGCCTGCTCCCGCCGCCATTGCAGCCCGCCCCCAGGCCAGCGATCCGCCGCGGACCACGCCCACCACCGAACAGGTGATCGGCGACATCGCCACGACGCCGCTTCAGGACGCCAATCTGAAAAAGCGGGAGATTCCGGAGATTCTCGAACAGGCGGCGACCGGCCCCTATGACCGCCGCGCCACAGGCTCATGCCGCAGCATCGCGGCCGAGCTTGCCGCCCTCGATGCCGCGCTCGGCCCGGATTTCGATGCCGGGGCGGATGAGCGGGGCGGCGGTGTCGGCCGCAAGGCGGCGGGCGTGGCACGCGGCGTGGTCGCCGGCCTGATCCCGTTCCGCGGCGTGATCCGCGAGGTCAGCGGCGCGGCCGGCGCGGCCCGCCGTCACGAACAGGCCATCGACGCGGGGATCGCGCGGCGCGGCTATCTGCGCGGACTGGCCATGGCGCGTCGCTGCCGCCGGGGGAACGGCTGACGGGGGGACGGCCAACGGGGGCCGCCGCCGCCCAATCAGACGCGCATCGGCATCAGCACATAAAGCGCTTCGGACCGGTCATGCTCGCGGATCAGCGTCGGCGCGGCGGCATCGGCCAGATGCACCTCGACCATATCGCCGTCGATCTGGTGGAGAATGTCCATCAGATAGCGGGCATTGAAGCCGATTTCGAATGGCTGCGCCGAATAGTCGCCGGGCACTTCCTCGGCCGCCGTGCCGTTTTCCGGGCTGGTCACCGACAGCACGACGCGGTCGCGTTCCAGCGCCATCTTGACCGCGCGGGTCTTGTCGCTGGCGATGGTCGAGACGCGGTCGACGCCGTCCATCAGGCTCTTGGGATCGAGCTTCAGCATCTTGTCATTGCCGGTCGGGATGACGCGCGAATAATCGGGGAAGGTGCCGTCGATCAGCTTCGACGTCAGCACCGCACCGCCCAGATCGAACCGGATCTTGGTCGCCGACAGCGACACGCCGACATGGCCGTCGACCTCGTCGATCAGCTTGCGCAGTTCGGCGACGCATTTGCGCGGCACGATCACGTCTGGCATCCCCTCCGCCCCGGCCGGGCGGTCGACCGTCACCCGCGCCAGCCGGTGGCCGTCGGTCGCCGCAGCCTTGAGCACCGGCACCGGATCGTCGGCGACGTGCAGGAAAATGCCGTTCAGATAATAGCGCGTCTCTTCGGTCGAGATCGCGAACCGGGTCTTGTCGATGATCTGGCGCAGCGCCGCCGCCGGCAGTTCGAACCGGGTCGGCAGCTCACCCTCGGCGATGATCGGAAAATCGTCGCGCGGCAGCGTCGACAGGTTGAACCGCGCGCGCCCGGCATGGATCGCCATCTTGCCTTCCGCCGCCGACAGCTCGACCTGCGCGCCCTCGGGCAGCTTGCGGACGATGTCGAACAAGGTGTGCGCGGGCACCGTCGTCGCCCCGCCCTGATCGACCGCGGCATCGATCGTCTCGACGATCTGCAGATCAAGATCGGTCGCCATCAGCCTCAGCCCGCCGGCCCCGGCCTCGATGAGCACGTTCGACAGGATCGGGATGGTGTTGCGGCGCTCGACCACCGATTGAACATGGGCGAGGCCCCGCAAGAGCGTCGCACGTTCGATCGTCGCTTTCATGAACCCGTCCCTTGGCCCTGCCGGCCCCACTTGATCGACCCAGAAACGCCGTCGCCCAGCGGGCAGCGGCGCATCGCGCTTCATGAACAGAAAAAGGGGCCGGAGCAAGCGCTCCGACCCCGGTTTTCCACAGTCCGGTCATGCCGGACCGTGCGTTTCGGCTGAACGCCGCCCTCAGAAGCGGACGCCGAGGCCGCCCAGCACCTGATGCCGCTCGAACCCGCCTTCATAGTTGGAATAGCGATATTCGGCCTTGGCATAGAGGTTGGAGCCGAGCTTCTGCTCGACACCCGCGCCCACGCGCACCCCGTCCAGATTGTCGCTGAGGCGGAAATTCGCCGCCGGCGTCACCGGATTGGTGTAGTCGAGGCCGACCCGGGCGTTGGTGTAGCCGGCCTTGGCATAGAGCAGCGTCGACGGGGCGACGGCAACGCCCACCCGGCCGCCGACATAAAGGTCGCGGCGGGCGCTGGCGCAGATCCGGTCGGTCGCGATGACGAAGCCGGCTTCGCAGCCATCGGTGTTGCTGTCGGCATATTCGGCCTCGAGGCCGAGGATCGCGCGGCCAGCCTTGAAGTCATAGCCGGCACCGATGCCATAGGCCAGGCCGTCGCGGCCGCCGCCGGCACCCTGCAGCCGGTCATAACCGACCAGAGCTTCGACGCGCGGGCCGACAAAGGCGGCGCTGTCCTGCGCCATGGCCGGGGTCGCCGCGGCGGCAGCAAAAGCAACGGCGGTGAAAAACGTCTTCATGATAAAACTCCACTCATGTCATCGCCGCGGCCGGACAGGTTGGGGAGCGATCCGGCGCCGCGGCCCGGCCTCAATGCGCGGGTCCACCTGAACGGCGCACAACGGTACATGAACGTCACATTACAGTCGCAAAGCGTTGCATTTCTGCAACATGGCCCGCCGCGACCGGCCCGCTTGCCGTCCCGCCGCGCGCGGGATAGGATTATGCCCAAGCACCGGCGGGTCTGTCCCGGGCCGGAGAATGACGGATTTGACGGCAGCATGGCCAAGTCTTCGCCGCTGCCGATGCGGCCCGCGCCCCGGGCCCGATCGGCGCCCACAGCCCCGGCGATCTTCGCCCCGCAGCGCCGCGTCTATGGCGCGCTTGACCTTGGCACCAACAATTGCCGGCTGCTCATCGCCCGCCCCGCCGCCGACGGCTTCGTGATCGTCGATGCGTTTTCGCGCATCGTGCGGCTGGGCGAAGGGCTGGCGTCGAGCGGGCGGCTGAGCGAGGCGGCGATGGACCGCGCGGTGGCGGCGCTGCGCATCTGTTCGGACAAGCTGAGGCGGCGTCACGTCCATCTGGCGCGCTCGGTCGCGACCGAGGCATGCCGGCGCGCCGAAAACGGCCCGGCCTTTATCGAGCGTGTCCGCCGCGAAACCGGCATCGCCATCGACATCATCACCGCCGAGGAAGAAGCGCGGCTTGCGGTCATGGGCTGCCATGTGCTGCTGGAGGCGGGCGACGGCCCGGCGCTGATCTTCGACATCGGCGGCGGATCGACCGAGCTGGTGCTGATCGACACCAGCGGCCCCGCGCCGCGCACGCTCGACTGGTATTCGGCCCCCTGGGGCGTCGTGTCGCTGACCGAGGTCGAGCCGGTGGATCTCAGCTGCCCGGTCGACCGCGCCGACAGCTATCGCCGGATGCGCGCGCGAGTGGCGGACAGTTTCGCCGGCTTTGCCGCGCGCCTGCCCTCGGGCGCGGCGGCGGGCCTCAGGCTGCTGGGCACCAGCGGCACGGTGACGACGCTGGCCAGCGTCCATCTCGGCCTGCCCAGCTATGACCGCAGCGCCGTGGACGGGCTGGTCGTGCCCGCCGCCGCGATGCGCGCGGTGTCCCAGATGCTTGCCCATATGTCCTATGAAGAACGCATCGCCCTGCCCTGCATCGGCACCGAACGCGCCGATCTGGTCGTCGCCGGCTGCGCGATCCTTGAGGCGATTCTCGACATTTTCCCGGCCGAACGGCTGGGCGTCGCGGATCGCGGGATCCGCGAAGGCATTTTGCGCAGCCTGATGGCGCGCGACGGGCATCCGGCATGAGGGGCGGCGGCCGGCAGCGGGTCAGGACCGCGCGCAACCGCACCGCCGCGTCGACGCGCTGGCTGGAGCGGCAGCTCAACGATCCCTATGTGCGCCGCGCCAAGGCGGAAGGCTATCGCAGCCGTGCAGCCTATAAGCTGCTGGAGCTGGACGAGAAATTCGGCCTGCTCAAAGGCGCGCGGCGGATCGTCGATCTGGGCGTGGCGCCGGGCGGCTGGGCGCAGGTGGCGCGCAAGCGTGTGCCCGCGGCCAATGTGGTCGGGATCGATCTGCTGCCGACCGATCCGATCGACGGCGTCACCCTGTTCCAGATGGATTTCACCGCCGAGGATGCGCCCGAACGGCTGCGCGACGCGCTGGGCGGGCCGGCCGATCTCGTCATGTCGGACATGGCGGCGAACACCGTCGGCCATGCCCAGACCGATCATCTGCGGACGATGGCGCTGGTCGAGGCGGCGGCCTGGTTCGCGATCGAAACGCTGCGCCCCGGCGGCGGCTTCATCGCCAAGGTGCTGGCCGGCGGGGCCGACAATGATCTGGTCGCGCTGCTGAAACGGGAATTCACGACCGTGAAGCACGCCAAGCCCCCGGCGAGCCGCAAGGAATCCTCCGAATGGTATGTGATCGCCCAGGGCTTCAAGGGCCGGGCGGACGACACGCCGCCGGCAGACGACTGACCGGGGCGGGCAGTATAGCTGACGGAACAGGCGGGGCGCGATGACGGCTGGTGCAGGGCACGACACGGATCATGCGACACCCAATCTGCCGTCGCGCGACTTTGGCAGCTGCCTGCGCTTCGCCGATGCGTCTGGCCTGTTCGACAACCTTGTTGCAGCCGGAATCGCCGAGAAGACAATGGGATGGCCGCGCGCGCGACGCCGACGCGCCAGGACTGGGGCGGGCTGGTCGGCGCGCTGATCGATCTCGACAGATCACTGCTGCGCATCATTCAGGAAGACGCCTGAGGCGGCCATCGGCGGCGCAAGTAAAGTGCGCATGCCCGGGAAACTCTCGCTACCCCTCGAACAGACGTGCTGGCGCGCGCCTCTGATTTGCCGGCTTTTCCGAGCCGCCGGATGGCTCTGATCGGCGCAAAAGCTATCCGGAGCCGTTTGCTGACTCAGCGCGGTCCTTGATGATTGCCAGAACGTTGCTTTCAATATCGCCCAGCAGGATTTCACCCCATAATTGGGCATAAAGATTGACATGAGTCTTGGCGATATAGACGGTCCGCAGCGTGAGCCGGGTGGTACCGTCGTGCAACGGCGTCAGCGTGTAATCGCCCCTATCAATCTTCAGGAACTGTCCGTCGGGTGAGATGTGCCTGTCGGTATAGTTCTGAAGTGAGTTGTTGCGAAATGCAAAGGACCAGCCGAGCCGTCGGCCGGGCTGCCAATCGGTGATCCTCTCTTCGAAATTGATGTGATCGCCCCAAAAGGCTGTGCGCACAGCGCCCACACCCTGCCCGCGCATCATGGTCGCCCGTGGCCGCGGGATGCCGACAATGTTCTGCGTGAAATTCCACTGGCCCTCATCGGGTCTAATGTGCGTATTGGCCAGCGTGTAGGGCCATATTTGAGCCGGCGAGGCGTTAATCACAATGGATCGCGTGAGCGTCACCTGCTTTTCGGTGATCGGAATCTGACTTTCCAAGCTGCCGAACATCAGCGGCAAGAACAGCAATGATGCGTGGAACCGTGCGGGATCCGTCCGCCCGTTCCGCACGCGCCGCAAGATGAAGGCACCGGCATAGCCAGCGCACAGCCATATCGGGGCCACCATGATAACGCAAATGACCCCTTCGCGTAGGAATACCACCGAGCCGGCGATTACAAGCGCTACCAATATCAACGGAACAGACCAGTAAAATGATAAGGGCTTGTCGCCCAATGGATCGCCCACATAGCAAATGAGCGCGCAGAGATAGGCCGGCAACACAGCAAGAAACCAGAAGCTGGCAAAGGCTGCGCTCCCGTCTTTCAAATCAGTGATCAGCACGTAAGCGCTGAGCGCGATGAACAGGGCGAGGGTCATGCCGGCAATGACACGCCCGCGGAGCAAATCAGGCCTGTTCATCACACCACCCTTCCGACAATCCCAGTGCCCAACACCCAGCACCTATCGTGCCAGCCGAACAGTCGGGCGCGATTGCGCGCGACGTTGCGACAGTATGGATCAAACATTTTTTCCACAATCAGACCGTCGCGTGCCAAACACATGGTTTAACGCGCCGGCCCCGTGACATCGCGGCGCCAGACTTCGTCAAGCCCGTCATCCAGCACGGCGCGAAGGCGATCAGATTGCAGCCGGAGCATTTTCGAGCCGCCGGGCGAACAGGCCCGTCGACGATGCTCCAAAACCAGAACTCAGCCCGGCCTGGCCGCCGGTTGCGTGCGGGCGGCGCGGGCGTCGGTGATGGCTTTCTTGAGTGCCGCATAGCCGACCGCGCCCGACAGCGTCTGGTCGCCGACCACCCAGGCCGGGGTGCCGGTGACGCCGAGGCTGCGGGCCAGTTCGATGTTGCGCGACAGCTCCGCCGTGACCGCCGGGGTCGCGCCGACGCGGGCGAGATCGGCGGGATCAAGCCCCGCCGCGCGCGCCGCCGCCGCGATCGTGGCGCTGTCGGGCCGGCCGGCGGCATAGAGCGCGTCATGGAAGCGCGCATAACGGCCGCGGACCGCAGCGCCCAGGCTGGCGCGCGCACCGGCCTCGCTGCCGGGGCTGAGGATCGGCAGCTCGCGGAACACGACCCGCAGCTTCGGGTCCTCGCGCACCAGCCGCTGGATGTCGGGCAGGCTGGCGCGGCAGAAGCCGCAGGCATAATCGAAGAATTGGACCAGCGTGACATCGGGCCGCTCCGCGCCGATCCACGCCCCCGCAAACGGGGCCTCGAGCGCGCGGCGATTGCCCGCGATCCGCCCCGCCGCCTCCTTGGCGCGCAGCCGCTCCATCGCCTCGGGAATCACCTCGGGATGGGCGAGCAGATAGTCGCGCACCGCCTCGCCGCCCTGCGCCGGCAGGATCAGGCTGGTGGCCAACGCCGTCACCGCGGACGAGGCAAGGGCGATCCCGGCATAAAGCGGCCAGCGGCTCATCGGCGGCGTTTCTCCTGTTCGGCGGCGGTGCGCGCCACCATTTCAATGTCCTGCGCGCGCAGATAATCGGGCGAGCCTTGCGGAATCCCTGCCAGGGCGGTGCGCGCGCTCATCAGCGCCAGGCGCGGCTGGCCCTCCAGATTGAAGCGTTCGGCGCTGGCGAGCGCGGCGCGCGCGACATCGCCGCGCTGGCCATAGATCACGCCCAGCTGATACCAGGCAAAGGGATTGTCCTTGTCCTTGGCCAGCGCCGCGCGCAGCACCCGTTCGGCCTCCGGATGGTTGCGGTCATCCTCGGTCGCGACGAGCGCATGGCCGAACATCGAGGCGATGAGCGGGTTGAACTGGGTCAGCTGCACCGCCTCGCGCAGCGCCGGCAGCGCCTCGCGCGGGCGGCCCGATTCGAGCAGCACCTGCCCCTTCAGCTCAAGGAAATAGGGATCGTGCGGCGCGGTGGCGAGCAGCGCGTCGATCTCCGCCAGCGCCTGATCAGGATAGGCGGTGCGATGCCAGGCATAAGCGCGCGCGTAGCGGGCGGGGATGCTGCGGTCGGTCTCGGGATATTCGCGCAGCACCTGGGGCGGATCGAGCGCATAGCCCTTGAGCTTGGCCTTGATGCGCTGGAACCGCGCCTCGATCGCCGGGTCGGTCGGCGTATCCCAGGCGGGCGCCCCCTGGAGCACATCGGTCAGCACGGTCACGCGCTCGCGGCTGAGCGGATGGGTGCGATCATAGCTGTCGGTCGCCCGGATGCCGAGGCGATATTCCTGATTCTGCAGCTTTTTGAAGAAATCGATCAGCCCGCGCCCGCTGATCCCGGCGGCATTCAGATAGCGCGCGGCAGCGGCATCGGCGCTCGATTCCTGCGTGCGGGTAAAGGCAAGGAACTTGCCCATCGCCGCCTGCTGGCCGGCGGCGAAAATGCCCGCTCCGGCCTCGCCCGCGCCGGCCGCAATCGCCGCTGCACCCAGCAGCAGCGACAGCAGCATGATGCCGGTCGCCGCCTTCGCGCCTTCGGAGAAGCGGACGATATGGCCGCCCTCGATATGGCCGATTTCATGGGCGATCACGCCCTGCACCTGATTGGCATTGTCGGCCGAGGTGATCAGGCCCGAATGCATATAGACGATCTGGCCGCCCGCCACGAAGGCGTTGATGCTGCCATCAAGGATCATCACGATCTGCACGTTGCGCGGTTGCAGCCCGGCAGCGACGATCAGCTCGCGCGACATGTCGAGCATCAGCGCCTCGGTCTCAGCATCGCGCACGATCGACTGGGCAAGCGCCGGACGCGCCGTCACCGCCAGGGACAGGGTGAGCGCAAGAACGAGGCGGAACAAACGGGTCAGCGCGGCGGGCATCGCTCCGCCCTTCCGCTCATGTGACTGAACCGGCGATGAGCCGCGCCGATGGCGGCAATGGTGGCAGCGGTCGGCGCGTCGTTGAACAGCACGCCGCCGCCGC
>NZ_JAPFGX010000051.1:0-19534 GCF_059803575.1 Sphingomonas sp. URJC2 | reverse complement strand
GGGCGGGGCCGGCTGGCGCCGGTCCGTTCCGGCCCGCGCCGGGCGGGCGGCGGCGGGGCGGGGCGGGGATCGCCCGGTTCGAACGCGCCCTTGCCGGGCTTGAGTGTGCGGCGGAACACCACCAGATCGTGCTGGCGCACCTCGGCCACCGCACCTTCGGCCAGATCGTCGAGCACGAACGGGCCGTAACGGGTGCGGATCAGCCGGCTGACCTCCAGCCCCAGATGTTCGAGCACCCGGCGCACCTCGCGGTTCTTGCCCTCGGTCAGCGTCAGCTCGATCCACACATTGGCGCCGGTGCGGCGTTCCAGATTGGCGTCGATCGCGCCATAGCGCATCCCGTCAATCTCGATGCCCTCGATCAGCGCCTCCAGATCGGCCTGGCTCACCTGCCCGAAGGCGCGGGCGCGATAGGTGCGCGGCACCCCGGTCGACGGCAGTTCGAGCGCGCGCTTCAGCTCGCCATCGGTGGTCAGCAGCAACAGCCCTTCGGTGTTGAGGTCGAGCCGCCCGACCGGCATGACGCGCGGCAGATCCTCGGGCAGCCGGTCATAGATTGTCGGCCGCCCGGCCGGGTCGCGCGCCGCCGTCAGCAGCCCGCGCGGCTTGTTGAACAGGAACAGCCGTGCCGGGGCGGGGGCGCGGACCGGCTGGCCATCCACCGTCACGCCGTGCAGCGACGTCAGGATCGTGGCCGGGGTGGTGACGGTCACGCCGTCGATCGCGATCCGCCCGTCGGCGATCATCCGCTCGACGTCGCGGCGCGACGCGATCCCGGCACGGGCAAGCAGCTTGGCGATGCGCTGGCCGGACAGGTCCGGCGTGCGGGACGGGCCGCGGGGCGGGGGCGGCACGGATGGCACGGGCGACGGCTCCATTAAAGCATTTGCCAGCCGGGCTGAACTGCCCGGCCGTTCTCGACGCGCTGCGCCATGACGCATTTTCACGCCGCTGTCATCCATGCGGACCCGCCGGCGGCGGTTGCAGGGGCGCAGGCGCTTCGCTAGAGCGAGCCAGCCATGCATGCGGGCGTGGTGGAATTGGTAGACGCAGCGGACTCAAAATCCGCCATCCTCACGGATATGTCGGTTCGAGTCCGACCGCCCGCACCAGCCCTTCTCACCAGCTCCCGTCACAAGCCCCATTGACCAGCCTGGCCGACCGCCCCCGCCGGTCAGGCCTGGTGGATCGCCTTGGTCACCATATAGCTTTCAAGCCCTTCCGGTCCGCCTTCGCGGCCAAAGCCCGAATCCTTGACGCCGCCGAACGGCGCGTCGACGACCGAGATCGCAAAGCTGTTGATGCCGATCATCCCCGCCTCGATCATGTCGCCCAGCCGGTTGGCGCGGCGGCCATTTTCGGTGAAGGCAAAGGCGGCCAGCCCGTAAGGCAGGCGATTGGCCTCGGCCACCGCCTCGTCCTCGCTGTCGAACGGGCGGATCAGCGCCACCGGCCCGAACGGTTCGGTCGACATCACATCGGCGTCGAGCGGCACATCGGCAAGCACCGTCGGCTGGAAGAAAAACCCCTGGCCGAAGCGCGATCCGCCCTGCGCCACCCGCGCGCCGCGCGCGACGGCATCGTCGACCAGCGCCTCGATCGCATCGGGGCGGCGGCGATTGGCGAGCGGCCCCATGCGCGTCGCCGGGTCCAGCCCCGATCCGACCGGCAGGGCGGCGGTGCGGGCGGCAAAGCCGGCCACGAACCGGTCATAGATGCTGCGTTCGACATGAAAGCGCGTCGGCGACACGCAGACCTGCCCGGCATTGCGGAACTTTTGCGGCACGACCATGTCGAGCGTCCGTTCAAGGTCGCAATCGGCAAACACCATCACCGGGGCATGGCCGCCCAGTTCCATGGTGACGAGCTTCAGCCCATCGGCGGCGAGCTTCATCAAATGGCGGCCGACCGGGACCGAGCCGGTGAAGCTGAGCTTGCGGATCACCGGCGAGGCGATCAGCGCGCGGCTGACCGTATCGGGCACGCCGAACACCAGCTGGGCGACATTGCCCGGCACCCCGGCATCGATCACCGCGCGCATCAGCGCCGAGGTCGATCCCGGCGTTTCCTCGGGCGGCTTGGCGATCACCGAACAGCCGGCGGCGAGGGCGGCGGCAAGCTTTTTCGCCATCAGATAGACGGGGAAGTTCCACGGCGTGAACGACG
Source organism: Sphingomonas sp. URJC2 (assembly GCF_059803575.1). Classification (NCBI taxonomy): domain Bacteria; kingdom Pseudomonadati; phylum Pseudomonadota; class Alphaproteobacteria; order Sphingomonadales; family Sphingomonadaceae; genus Sphingomonas; species Sphingomonas sp. URJC2. The sequence goes on along the minus strand of NZ_JAPFGX010000051.1, from coordinate 17,368 downwards.
CGACCGGCCCGGCCGGCTGGCGGATCACGATCGAGCGCATGCCGGTCGGCCTCACCAGCACCCGGCCATAAGCGCGCTTGGCTTCCTCGGCATAATAATCGAACAATTGCGCCGCGCCCGCGACCTCGCCGCGCGCCTCGACCAGCGGCTTGCCCTGTTCGAGCGTCAGCAGCGTCGCGATCCGTTCGGTCCGCTCGCGCAGCAGCGCCGCCACCTTGTGCAGGATCGCGGCGCGGGCATCGACATCGGTCGCCCGCCAGGCGCGGAACCCGGCATCGGCGGCGACCAGCGCCTGTTCAAGATCGGCGGCGCTGGCCAGCGGCACTTCGGCAATCGCCGCGCCGCGCGCCGGGTCGACTACCGGCTGGGCATCGCGCCCTTCGCCGGCGCGCCACGCGCCATCGACGAACAGCTTGAGTTCGGCATCATATTCCATCGCACGCATCTCCGTTGCGGGGTGCCCCGCCTGTCATCGCCCCAGTGGCGCGGGCGCGCGCGCCGGTCAACGCCGGGCGGGGCGGGGCGAGACGGAGCGGTGCGGTGCGGGGATCAGCGCGCCTTGGCCAGCCGGTCGAACGCCTGCAGCCGGGCGAGCAGGGCGGGCATGTCGGCCAGCGGCACCATGTTCGCCCCGTCGCTCGGCGCGCGGTCCGGCTCTTCATGCGTTTCGAGAAAGATCGCCGCGACGCCGATCGCCGCCGCCGCCGTCGCCAGCGTCGGCACGAAGCGGCGCTCCCCGCCCGAAGCGTCGCCGCGCCCGCCGGGCTGCTGCACCGAATGGGTGGCGTCGAACATCACCGGAAAGCCGGTTTCGGCCATGATCGGCAGCGACCGCATGTCGCTGACCAGCATGTTATAGCCAAAGCTGGCACCGCGTTCGCACAAGATCACCCGCTCATTGCCCGCCGCGACCAGCTTGGCGGCGACATTCTTCATGTCCCACGGCGCAAGGAACTGACCCTTCTTGACATTGACCGCGCGGCCGGTGCGCGCGGCGGCGACCAGCAAATCGGTCTGCCGGCACAAAAAGGCCGGGATCTGAAGCACATCGACCGCCTCGGCGACCGGCGCGCACTGGCCGGGTTCGTGCACATCGGTCAGCACCGGGCAGCCGAACCGGTCGCGGATTTCGGCAAACACCGGCAGCGCCGCGTCCATGCCGATCCCGCGCGCACCGTTGATCGAGGTGCGGTTGCCCTTGTCGAACGAGCTTTTGAAGATCAGCCCGATCCCGAGGCGCTGGCAGATTTCGGTGAGGGCGGCGGCCATGTCCAGCGCATGGGCACGGCTTTCCATCGCGCATGGCCCGGCAATCAGAACGAACGGCCGGTCATTGGCCAGGTGCAGCCCGCCAATCTCGACGGTGCGCGGAAGGGCCGGGGTCTCGGTCATCAGAACGCTCCGCATTCGGCAAGGATTTCATCGACATCGCGGCCGCGCGCGGCGAAATGGCGGATGCGCGCCTCGTTGCCGATCACGTCCCATGCCGCCGCCTCGATCTCGTCCCACAGCCGCGCCGGGATGACCACCACCCCGTCTTCATCGGCAAACACGACATCGTCGGGCGCAACCGCCACCCCGCCCATCGTCACCGGCCGGTTGATCGACCCCAGAGTGCCTTCATATTTGATGTCGTCGCAATAGCTTGCCCGCGCATAGACGGGCAGGCCGAGCGCGCGGACATCGGCGGTGTCGCGGGTCGCGCCGTCGACGATCGTCCCGACCGCGCCGGCACGGATCGCCAGATTGGCGTTGAGATCGCCGAAATAGGCGCGCTCGGGAACGTCGGTTGCAACCATGATGACATCCCCCGGCCGGACGAAGCGATAGGAATGGAGCGCGCCGTAAATGCCCTTCCACGCCTCACCCTGAGGGGCCGGGCGGTCGGGCAGGGCGACCAGCTGGATCGGCCGCGCCCGCCCCAGGATGCGGCCCGCGCTGGTCGGCCGGATGCCGTGCGACAGCACCGCGCGGTGGCCGCGTTCCTTCATCAGGTCGGCGAGCACCGGGGACGACAGATGCCGGCTGAGCGCGCGGAACCGCGTCACCTCGGCCGCGCGCTGCCCGGCGGCGATGGTTTCAGCCAGCGCGAAATCGGCGGGCGTGTTGATGTCGATCTGCTCCAGCGGATCCAGCTCGAACAGGATCGGGCGGCGGCCGAAACGCTGGCCGGGCAGCGATCCATCGGCCGGGCGGCGGACGATGTAGAGGCTCATCGCCTCGACCACGGTCGGCGGCAGTTCGACGCTGTTGGGCACCCGGCCACGGCCATAGACCGGGTCGCGCCCGGCCCAGCAATATTGCTTGGCCGATGTGACGGCGACCAGGCTGTCGGCCTCGGGATCGGCGAGCAGCGCGTCGATCGCGCGGGTGACGGTGTCGGCGGTGACGAACGGCGCGGTGCACAGCACCTGCACCCACAGATCGGCATCGGGGCGCTGCGCGGCTTCCCAGGCGAACATCTGGTGGCCGTCGGCGGCGTTCGACGCCAGCTCGGCCGGGCGCTTCAGCCAGGTGACGGGCAGATCGTCGGCCAGTGCCGCCAGCTCGGCGGATTCGGTGTCGAGGCACAGCTCGGTCAGATGCCTGCACGCGAGCAGCTGGCGCAGCTTGCGCTTGAACAGATGCTCGCCGTCAAGGATGCGGACATTCTTGTTGGCAACGCGTTCGCTCTGCCCCTTGGCGGGCACATAGGCGACGATCTTCATCTTTTCCCTATCCGTTCAGCACGTCATTGGCGTGGAGCATCCCGACCAGCGCGCCATCGTCGGCCACCACCGGCAGCACCGACACGCGGCGCGGCCCGTCGCGCAGCAGGGTCAGCACATCGCCGATCGTCGCCTCTTCGCCAACCTTCACCGGATCGGTGGTCATCACCTCGCCTGCGGTCAGCGCATAGACGTCGCGCCGCGCCTGGATATGGCGGCGGATATCGCCGTCGACGACGATGCCGAGCAGCCGCCGGCCATGGTCGATCACCGCCGCGGCGCCCAGCCGCCTTGCGCTCATCACCGACAGCAGCTCGGCCAGCGAAGCCGATGGCAGCACGAACGGCAGGTCGGCACCGGCGCGCATCACCTGCCGCACCGGGATCATCCGCCGGCCGAGCAGCCCGGCCGGGTGGTGCATCAGGAAATCGCGCGCGGTGACGCCGCGCATGCGCGCCACGGCGACCGCGAGCGCATCGCCAATCGCCATGTGCAGCGTCGTGCTGGCGGTCGGGGCCATGCCGATATGATCGGCCTCGCGCGCTATTTCGGCGGGGATCAGATGATCGACCGCACGCGCAAGCGGGGAATCGGTGCGGCCGATGACGCCCACGAGCACGCAGCCGCGCGCCTTGAGGAGCGGCAGGATGCGGACAATCTCCTCGGTCGTGCCGCTGTTGGAAAACAGGATGACGACATTGTCGCGCTGCACCGCGCCCAGATCGCCATGCGCGGCCTCGCCGGCATTGAGGCAGAAAGCGGGCGTGCCGAGGCTGGAGAAAGTCGCCGCGATCTTGGCCGCGACCAGACCCGATTTGCCCATGCCGAGACAGGTGATCGGCCGGTCCTGCCCGGCGATCAGCGCGACGATGCGGTCCAGCCCCGGCGGCGGCGCGGCCAGGAACGCCGACAGCGCGTCGCGCTCGGCGGCGATCACGTCGTGCACCCAGCCGGTCGCGTCTGCCTGTTGCGGCGGCGAGACGGGGGGGCGGACCTGCTGGACGGGTGCCGGGCGTGCGCTCACGCCGCCGGCTCCATCAGCGCGGCGTCAAGGCGCGCCATGCCCGCCGCCCAGCGTTCGGGCGCGACCGACCGGTCGAGCCGGTCGATGATGTCGCCAAAATCAAGCGCCGGGTCTGCCGGATCGAATGCATTGTTGGCGATGTGGAACGCCGCCCAGGCCAGCGCATCTTCGGGCGACGGCGCGCGGGCGCGGCCGCGCTTCAGATCGGCGATCAGCGGGTCGAGCGCCGGATAGGCGTTCAGCCATGCCGCGGTCTTGAACCGCGACAGCCGCGCCATGGGCAGGCCCAGAAACCCGGCCAGCCCGAAGGCCTTGGAATCGCCGACAATCATCGCGTCGACCAGCCCCGCCGCGCGTTCGGTGGCCGAGGGGGCGTCGCGGCATTCGGGCAGCAGCGTCATCTGCCCGCGCGTCGCCGCGACTGCGGCCTGCAGCGCCCCGCGCCCAAGATACAGATCGTTGAGCGGATGATTGGCGAGCGCGACGAACGCCCGGCCGCGCAGCTGCTGGGCAATGTGCAGGACGAGTGCGTCGTTCGCCTCCGGGCCCGGCCGGTGCATCTGAAAGAAGTTTTCGTGATGCGCATATTCGATCGGCATCAGCAGCCGCGGCATGGTGTCGGGCCAGTTGAAATCCTCCGGCCCATAGGCGGCACGCGCCATCCGCGCGCGCAGCCGGTCGGCCAGCGGGCGCAGCCAGCCGGTCAGCGCCGCACGCGCATCCGGCTCCAGCGCCGGCATCTCGCCATGGTCGAACAGATCCTCGCTCAGCCACACCCAGTGGCTGGGCAGCGGATAGGGGGCGACACCGCCTTCCATCAGGAACCGGACCTTGCCCGGAAAGCGGCGCGGCGTGTCGCGGTCGGCGCTGCGGCAGATCACATAATCGGGGGCAAGATCGGTGACGAACCCGACAAGCCCGTCGGGATCGGCCGGGCGGGTGCGATAGCTGCGATGATCCTCGCCCTCGATCAGGCACCAGCGGATCTGCGGCAGATCGGCCATCAGCTCCAGCTCGGCCGGGCCGATGCCGGTGCCCGACCAGGGGGCGGGGGCCAGCACCACGATCTCGGCCTCGGCAGACAGGCGGCGGATCATCGGCGCGACGATATGCGCGAACCACCAGGGGGTGATGACGGGCAGGTAGAACAGGATCTTCATCGGCCGGTATCTCCACGGCCGGACACGGCCGGATCGGGCAAACAGGGGCGAAAATGGCAAGAAACAGGGGGCACGGGACCGGGCTTCCGTTGGGCCAATACTGTTTCCTTTATAGACGCGCGGGACGCGCCGGCCGGGCGAGGCGGAAATATTTGCCTAGTGGGCGATCCTCGGGCGGGGGCATCAGGGGAGCGTGCTGCACCGGCAGGCGCTTGACCCGGCAGGGCGCGCACGGGCAGGGGCAGGCCATGACCGCTCAATCCAACGACCTTGCCGGCCAGATCCGTGCGCGCATCGACAGCCTGACCAAGCCGCTGGGCGCGCTGGGGCGGATCGAGGATCTCGCCGCGCAGATCGCCGCCCTTCAGGGGCGCACCGATCCGGTGATGGCGTCGTGCGCGCTGATCATCTTTGCCGGCGATCATGGCATCGCCGCCGAGGGGGTGTCCGCCTTTCCGCCAGAGGTGACACGGCAGATGGTGCTCAACTTTCTGGCCGGCGGGGCGGCGGCCAATGTGTTCGCCGCCAGCCTTGGCGTGCCGCTCAGCGTCGTCGATGCGGGCATGGCCGGGCCGCGGATGGAACATCCCGGCCTGATCGACCGGCGGATCGCGCGCGGCACCCGCAACAGCGCGGTCGAACCGGCAATGACCGCCGAACAATGCGCGGCCGCGCTCCGCGCCGGCCATGCGCTGGCGCAGGCGACCGATTGCGACGCCCTGTGCCTTGGGGAAATGGGCATCGCCAACACCTCGGCAGCCAGCCTTGTCGCGCACAAGCTGTCGGGCGTGTCGCTCGACCATCTGGTCGGGCGCGGCACCGGGCTGGATGACGGCGCGCTCGCCCGCAAGGCCGAGGTGCTGGCCCGCGCCGCCGCGCGCACCGCGCCCCGGCTGGATGCGCTGACCGCGCTGGCCGAATATGGCGGCTTTGAAATCGCGATGATGGCCGGGGCGATGCTGGGCGCGGCGCAGGCGCGACGGATCGTGATCGTCGACGGCTTCATCGCCGGGGCCGCCGCTGCCGCCGCGCTCGCCATCGATCCCGCGATCCGCCCGGCTTTGGTCTTTGCCCATCGCTCGGCTGAGCGCGGCCATATCGCGCTGCTGGGCGCGCTCAAGGCCGAACCGCTGCTCGATCTCGGCCTCAGGCTGGGCGAAGGCACGGGCGCGCTGCTCGCCTGGCCGCTGGTCAGGGCGGCGGCGGCGATGATCCGCGACATGGCGAGCTTTTCGGCAGCGGGCGTCAGCGGCCCGCAATGATCGCCCGGATCGTCGATGAGGGGCGGGCGCTGCTCGCCGCGATCCAGTTTCTCACCCGGCTGCCGGTGCCGGGCTTTGCATTCGATCCCCGCCACCTTGGCATGGCGGTGCGCTGGTATCCGCTGGTCGGTGCGCTGATCGGCCTGATCGCGGCGCTGGTGCTGATCGGCGCGACGCATCTGTTTCCGCCGGCGGTCGCGGTGCTGCTGGCGCTTGGCGTCGCGCTGCTGGCAACCGGCGGCTTTCACGAGGACGGGCTGGCCGATCTGTTCGACGGGCTGGGGGTGATGACGCGCGCGCGGATGCTGGAGGTCATGCGCGACAGCCGGCTGGGCAGTTTCGGCGCGCTCGCGCTGCTGACCGTGCTGGCGCTGAAGGTCGCGGCACTCACCGCCATGGCCGCGTCGGTCGCCGCGGTGGCGCTGGTCGCCGGCCATGCGCTGGGGCGGCTGTCGAGCGTGCTGGTGATCGCCACCAGCCGCTATGTCCGCGATGCCGGCACCGCCAAGCCGGTTGCCGATGCGGTCGGGCCGAGCGGGCTGGTGTTTGCGGTCCTGACCGGGGCGGGCGCGGCCGGGGTTGCGGCGATGCTCGCCGGGCTGCCGGTGATGGCGCTCGCCGCCGGGCTGGCCGGGGCGGTGATCGGCCATGGGCTGGCGCGCGCGCTGTTCGAACGCCGGCTGGGCGGCTATACCGGCGACTGTCTGGGCGCGGTCCAGCAATTGTCCGAAACCGGGCTGTATCTGGGGGTGCTGGCATGGCTCGGGACGGCCTGATCCTCGTCCGCCACACCCGGCCCGAAGTCGCGCCCGGCATTTGCTATGGGCTGACCGATCTCGACTGTGCCGACAGTTTTGCCGGGGAAGCGGCGGCGGTGCGGGCCGCGCTTGCCGCCGAGGGCGCTTTCGACGCGATCATCTCCAGCCCGCTCCGCCGCTGCCGCAGACTGGCCGAAAGCCTGGGCGCAGAGCTTGGCCAAAATATTGAGATCGAACACGATATCCGCGAAATGGATTTCGGCGACTGGGAAGGCCGGCGCTGGGACGCGATCGGCCGCGATGCGCTCGACCGCTGGGCGGCCGATTTCATGCACGCCCGCGACCATGGCGGCGAAAGCGTGGCGATGCTCGCGGCGCGGGTGGAAGCGGTGCTCGCCGCGCACCGCGCCCGGCCCGGCCGCACCCTCTGGGTCACGCATATGGGCGTGATCCGCGCCGCGCTTGCCGCCGCCGGGGTGGACGGCGCATGGTCGACGCAGCTTGGCTATGGCGCGGTGCTGCGCTGGCCGGGGCAGGACAGGATTTAGCCGGGGCCGCCCGGTTTCAGCACCAGCGGCAGCCCGGCGGCGATGAACTCGACCCGGTCGGCAATCCTCGCCATCAGCTGGTTGAGCCGCCCCTGCGCGTCGCGAAACGCGCGGCCAAGCGGCGTTTCCGGCACCAGCCCCAGCCCGACCTCGTTCGACACCAGAAACACCGGCCCCGGCACCGTCGCCAGCGCGCCGGCCAGCGCCGCCCCGGCCTGATCGACATCTTCGCCGGCGAGCATCAGGTTCGACAGCCACAGGGTCAGACAGTCGATGACCACCGGGCCGGATGCCTGCGCCAGCGCCGGGCCAAGGTCGCGCGGGGCCTCGATCACGTCCCAGGCCGGGCCGCGTTCGGCGCGGTGGCGGGCGATGCGGTCGGCCATTTCGGCGTCGAACGCCTCGGCGGTGGCGATCATCAGACAGGCGCGGGGCACGCCCGGCGGGGCCGCCGCCTCGGCCAGCATCTGGGCGCGGCGGCTTTTGCCCGACCGCGCCCCGCCCAGCAGCAATGTGATCACTGGCCGGCGTCGATCGCCGCCTTGATCTGGTCGACAAAGCGCGCCCGCGCCTGCCCCAGATCACCGCCCGTCGCCTTGGGCCAGGCGCTCGACATGGCGATGACCAGCTGGCGCTTGGGATCGATATGGATCAGCTGGCCGAAAATGCCCTGCGCCTGATAGCTGCCGGCCGGCCCCGTCCACCATTGATAGCCATAGCCGCGCTCGCCCCCGCCCGGAACCGGCGACCATGCCCGCGTCGCATCGGCGAACCAGCCGCGCGGCACCACGCCCTTGCCGCCCGACAGGGTGAACAGGCCGATGCGCGCATAGTCCCTCAGGCTCGCCGACAGGCAGCAGCCGCCGATATTCTGGCCCGACTGGTCGACCATCCAGAACAGGTCGCGCTCCATCCCGAAGCGCCGCCAGATCTTTTCCTCGGCATATTGGGTCAGGCTCTTGCCGGTCGCGCGGGTGACGAGAACACCGATCAGATTGGTCTCGCCGGTCTTGTAGACCCATTTGCTGCCCGGTTCCGCCTCGCGCGTCAGCGTTTTCAGGAAGGCGGTGGTCGGATCGGCACCGGCCGGCACGGGCATCAGATACATGCGTGCGACATCGGACCGGGGGTCGGTATAATCCTCGTTCCATTTGACGCCCGAGGTCATTTTGAGCACCTGCGCCACGGTCACGCCGTCATAGGCGCTGCCCGCCAGTTCGGGGATGTAGCGGGTGACGGGATCGTCGAGCGACTTGATATAGCCGTCGCGCACCGCCGCCCCGACCAGCGTCGAGGTCAGCGACTTGGCGACCGAAAAGCTGGTGTAGCGGCCCTCAGCCGAATAGCCGCGCTGATAGCGTTCCAGCCGCACCTTGCCCTTGTGCACGATAATCAGCCCGGCAGTGTTGTTGGCGGCCATGAACGCCTCTGCCTCGGGCAGGGCGAGCGGGCGGCCGGCGGGCAGCGGGCGCGGCCGCGCGGACGCCCGCGCGGTGGTGCCCGGAAACTGCTGTTCCATCGCCGGGAAGTTCGCGTCGCGCTGCGCCTGGTTCCAGAACAGGATCGTCGCCCCGGCCATGCGGATGCGGTCGGCATTTTCGGGCGTCAGCGTGATCTGCGCGGCGAGCGGCGACGCGCCGGCGAGCACCAGCGCCCCAAGCGCGGCCAGCGCGCGTGCGGGGCGGAAACGGGGCGGGCGCGTCTGGCTGGTCGTCAGGGGGCTGGTCGTCAAGGGGGTCATCCTCATGCCTTGATGGTCTGATGGGCGGCGAGCGCACGCTCGCGCGCGGCGCGGTGGTCGATCAGCTTGCGCGGATAGCCGCGCACGAACAGCCCGGCCGGATCGTGGATCTGGCTGTCGCTCAGCCCGGCCAGTTCCGGCACCCAGTGCCGGATATAGCCGGCGGCATCGAATTTCTCCGACTGGGTGAGCGGGGCCATGATCCGCACGAACATGTTGGAATCAACCCCGGTGCCCGCCGTCCATTGCCAGTTGACGGCGTTCGACCCGTAATCGGCATCGACCAGCGTGTCCCAGAACCAGGCTTCGCCGTCGCGCCAGTCGATCAGCAGATGCTTGATCAGGAACGAGGCGGCGATCATGCGGACGCGGTTGTGCATCCAGCCGGTCGCCCAAAGCTGGCGCATCCCGGCATCGACGATCGGATAGCCGGTCATCCCCTTCGTCCAGGCGGTGAAATCGGCCTTTACTGCCGGGTCGTCGCGCCTGCGCCATGGAAAGGCGTCGAACGCCGCGCGCGCATTCTGCCGGCCATATTCGGGCAGCTGCAGGATGACATTCTGGGCATAGTCGCGCCAGCCCAGCTCGCCCAGCAGCGTGTCGACCGAGCCGCCGGCCCCGGCCAGCCGGTGCCAGACGGTTGCAGGCGAAATCTCCCCGAAATGCAGATGCGGCGACAGGCGCGACGTGCCCTCGATCGACGGCAGGTTGCGCGCCTCGCCATAGCGGGCAGCGCGGCCCGCAAAGGCGTCGAGCCGCGCTGCCGCACCGGCTTCGCCCGGCTGCCATGTCGCGCGCAGCCCGCCCGCCCAGTCGGGGGCGGTGGGCAGCAGCCCCCAATCCTCGATCCGGTCGCTCGCCGGCCAGCTGGCCGGGGCGTCCAGCCGCGCGGGTGCGGGCTGTGGCGGGGGCGGCGGCATCGTCTGCACCAGCGCGCGCCAGAAGGGGGTGTAGATACGGTATGGCCCGCCGCTGCCGGTGCGGATCGAGCCGGGCGGGGCGAGATAATTGCCATGGTGGAGCGTGAGCGACCCGCCCGTTTCCGCCAGCCCCCTCGCCAGCGCCTTTTCGGCGTTGAGCCACCATGGCTCGTAATGGTGCAGCGCATCGATGCCGCTTGCCCCGGTTTCCGCCATCAGCGCGGCGAGCGTTGCCGCCGCCGGGCCACGGCGCAGGATCAGCCGGCTGCCGCGTGCCGCCAGATCCTCGGCCAGCCGCGACAGGCTGTGATGCAGCCACCAGCGCGAGGCCGCGCCCATGCGCCGGTGCCGGGGCGTGTCGTCGTCAAGGATATAGACGGGGATCACCGGACCCTGGCGCGCGGCGGCGGCGAGCGCGGCCTGATCGGCCAGCCGCAGGTCGCGGCGGAACCAGACGATGCGGGTCATGCGGCGGGGAAGGGGATGATCGTCACGGCCGCGGTGTGTAGCGCGATTTTTCAGGCGGAGGAACCGGCCCCGCTCACCCGGTCAGCACATCGTGGAGCGCGGCGATGGTCGCGGCGTGGCGCGCGGCGACGGCCGCCAGATCGGCACCATAGCCGCCGCCCGGCGTGCTGGCGAGCGGGATGCCGCGCGCCCGCGCCAGCCCGGCGACGAAGCGGTCGCGCGCGTCCAGCCCGGCATCGCTGAGCGCCAGCCGGCCGAGCCGGTCGTCGGCATGCGGATCGACGCCGCCCTGATAGAGGATCAGATCGGGCGCAAAGCCATCGACCAGCGGCGGCAGCGTGGCGGCCAGCGCCTCCAGATAGCCGGCATCGTCCGTCCGGTCGGGCAGCGGCACATCGACGGTCGAGCGCGCCTTGCGCACGGGGAAATTCTTGTCGGCATGCACCGAATAGGTGGCGATGTCCGCCCGCCCGGCAAGCAGGGCGGCAGTGCCGTCGCCCTGATGCACATCGACGTCGACGATCAGCACCCGGCGCGCATCGCCCGCGCCGATCAGCCGGGTCGCGGCGATGGCAAGATCGTTGAACACGCAATATCCGGCCCCGGTATCGGCCAGCGCATGATGGCTGCCCCCGGCGGTCTGCGCAGCAAAGCCATGGTCGAGCGCCAGCTTTGCCGCCAGCCAGGTTCCCCCCGGCGTCAGCTGGGCGCGGCGGGCAATGCGCGGCGTGACCGGAAAGCCGATGCGGCGTTCCTTGTCCGCCGGCACCTGTGCGGCGAGCACCTGCGCGACATAATCGGGGTCATGCACGGCGCACAGCGCCGCTTCGGGCATCGGCGCGGGCAGATGGCGGATGACCGGGCGGCCGATCCGTTCAACCGCCTCGACCAGCAGCCGGTATTTATCGGCCGGGAACCCGCCCGAAGGCGGGCGCGGCGTGAGGTAATCGGGGTGATGGACGATATGGACGGCCGCGCCGCTCACCCGTCGACCCGCTCCCGGTGGCCGGTTTCAAAGCCGTCCGCGATCAGCGCGGCGATGCGCGCGCCGACAACCGCCGGGTCCTTGACGCTCTGCGGATCTTCGCCCGGAAAGGCGCGGGCGCGCATCGTCGTGCGGGTCGCGCCGGGATCGACGATTGCCACATGCACGCCGCCCAGATTGCGGTTTTCCTCGCCATAGGCGGCGACCAGCGTGTCGAGCGCCGCCTTGGACGCGCCATAGGCCCCCCAGAAAGCGCGCGGCGCGGCCCCGACGCTCGACGTGACCGCGATCAGCCGCCCTGGCCGCGCCGCGCGCAGCATCGGGTCGAACGCCGCGATCAGCGCCTGTTGCGCGCCGACATTGAGGGTCAGCACCCGGGCGAACTCCTTGGGGTCGATGGCCGGCACCGCCGACAATGTGCCGAGCGTCGCGGCATTGAGCACCAGCGCGTCAAGCTGCTGCCAGCGCCCGCCGATCGCGGTCGCCAGCCGGCCGATCGACTCCCCGTCGGTCAGGTCGAGCGGGGCGATGGTCGCGCTGCCCCCGGCCTGATGGATGCGCTCCTCGACCGCTTCCAGATCGGCGGTGGTGCGCGCGGTCAGGATCACATGCGCGCCCAGCGAGGCCACCGCCTCGGCCGTCGCCGCGCCGATGCCCCGGCTCGCGCCGGTGACGAGCACCAGCCGCCCGGCAAGCGGACGCGCGGCCTGATCCCGGTCGATATTGGGCTGTTCGGTCATCTGATATCCATAGCTTGTGGGGGTGCCGGCGGGTCAGACGACCCGTTCGGCGAGCAGGCTCAGCTGGTCGGCGGGCGCGACCTCGTCATGATCGGTCAGCGTCGTCGGATAGTCGCCGGTGAAGCAGGCGTCGCAATGCTGCGGCCGGGCGGCGGCGCGGCGTTCATGGCCGAGCGCCTTGTACAGCCCCTCGATTGAAATGAACGACAGGCTGTCGGCATGGATGAAATCCGACATGCCCGGCACGTCGAGCCGCGCGGCGAGCAGCTTGGCGCGTTCGGGGGTGTCGACGCCGTAAAAGCAGCTGTGCCGCGTCGGCGGGCTGGCGATGCGCATATGCACTTCGGCGGCACCCGCATCGCGCATCATCTGCACGATCTTGAGCGAGGTGGTGCCGCGCACGATCGAATCGTCGATCAGCACGACGCGCTTGCCGCCGATCAGCGCGCGATTGGCATTGTGCTTCAGCTTGACGCCGAGATGGCGGACCTGATCGCCCGGCTGGATGAAGGTGCGGCCGACATAATGCGACCGGATGATCCCCAGTTCGAACGGAATACCCGATTGCTGGGCATAGCCGATGGCCGCCGGCACGCCCGAATCGGGCACCGGGATCACCAGATCGGCCTCGACCGGGGCCTCGATGGCCAGCTGCGCGCCGATCGCCTTGCGCACGTCATAGACCGACACGCCCTCGACGATCGAATCGGGGCGCGAGAAATAGACATGCTCGAAAATGCACGGGCGCGGATCGACCGGGCCGAACGGGGTGATCGAGCGCACCCCCGCTTCGGTCACGATCACGATCTCGCCGGGTTCGACCGCCCGGATGAACTCCGCCCCGATCACGTCGAGCGCGACGGTTTCCGAAGCAAAGATCGTCGCATCGCCCAGTTTGCCCATCACGAGAGGGCGGATGCCGAGCGGATCGCGGCAGGCGAGCATCCCTTCGCCGGTCATGCAGATCAGCGAATAGGCCCCTTCGACCTGCTTCAGCGCGTCGATGAACCGGTCGAGCAAAGTGCGATAGGCGGAGGTGGCGACCAGATGGATGATGACTTCGGTGTCCGACGTCGACTGGAAGATCGACCCGCGCCGCACCAGCTCGCGCCGCAGCTTCATCGCGTTGGAGATGTTGCCATTGTGCGCGACCGCAAAGCCGCCCGACGACAGCTCGGCGAACAGCGGCTGGACGTTGCGCAGCGCCGTCTCGCCGGTCGTCGAATAGCGGACATGGCCGCACGCGACCCGGCCCGGCAGGCCGCGAATCACGTCGTCGCGGTCGAAATTGCCCGCGACATGGCCCATCGCGCGGTGGGTGTGGAAATGGGCACCGTCCCAGCTGGTGATGCCCGCCGCCTCCTGCCCGCGATGCTGGAGCGCATGCAGGCCGAGCGCCACGACGGCGGAAGCGGTTTCGGCCCCGTAAATGCCGAAAATGCCGCACTCCTCGCGCAGCTTGTCATCGTCGAAAGGATTGGTGGTGAGCATGATCGTCCCGCGCCTCAGCAAAGGCTTGGCGGCGATATAGGCAGCGGAATCGGGTTTGTCTCCCCATTGTCATACCGGGGGATTTGCGTATGCGTGGCAGGATCATGGTTGATCCGCGCGAAACAGGGGCGGCGCTTGATCCCAAATGGGACGCGCAGGGGCTGATCACCGGCATCGCCACCGATGCCGGCACCGGGGCGCTGCTGATGGTCGCGCATCTGAATGCCGAGGCGCTGGCGCTCACCCTGTCGACCGGCATCGCACATTTCTGGTCGCGCAGCCGCCAGCGCATCTGGAAAAAGGGCGAGACATCGGGCCATCTGCTCCATGTCGTCGAGGCGCGGATCGACTGCGATCAGGATGCGCTGTGGCTGCGCGTCCGCCCGGCCGGGCCGGCCTGCCACACCGGCGCACCAAGCTGCTTTTATCGCCGGATCGAGAACGGGGCGCTGGTCGCGGACTGACGGGGGGCGGCGCGACGCGGCGCGGCCCTCCTTCCGTGCGCGGCTTGGCTTCTGCGCGGCTTGCAAGGGCCGGAAAACTGGCCGATTGTCCGCGCCATGCGCACCGCCCGATATCTGATCGCCACGGCCATGCTGGCCGCCTCCGCCGCCGTCCCGGCCGCCGCCGCAGTCGCAGCGGCTTCGCCGCCCGCCCCGGCGCGGCCCGATCCGGCGCTGCTGCGGCAGAGCGTGGCGACGCTGGTGAGTTTCGGCACCCGCCACACCCTGTCCTCCGCCACCGATCCCCGGCGCGGCATCGGTGCGGCCCGCGCCTGGGCGGCGCGCCGCTTTGGCGAGATCGGCGCGGCCTGTGGCGGCTGCCTGAAGGTCGAGACGGTCGGCGATGTGGTGAGCGGCCCGCGCGCGCCCGCCGGGGCGCGGGTGGAAAATGTCATCGCCATCCAGCAGGGGCAGGGCGATCCCGGCCGTGTCGTCATCATCCAGGCGCATATCGACAGCCGCGCCTCTGACGTGATGGACGCGACCAGCGATGCGCCGGGCGCGAACGACGATGCCTCGGGCGTCGCGCTGGTGATGGAGGCAGCGCGCATCCTGTCAGCGGAGAAATTCGCCGGCACCATCGTCTATGCCGCGCTGTCGGGCGAGGAACAGGGGCTGTGGGGCGGGCGGCTGCTCGCCCAGCTGGCGCGCACGCGCGGCTGGCAGGTCGCGGCGGTGCTCAACAACGACATTGTCGGCAACACCACCGGCCTGTCGGGCCAGCGCGTCGCCGACCGGGTGCGGGTGTTTTCCGAAGGCGTCGGGGCGGCGGCCGAGCTGGACGCGGTGCGTGCGCTCAGGATGAATGGCGGCGAGGATGATGGCCCCTCGCGCGCGCTGGCCAAGGCGGTGCGCCGCATCGCCGAGCGCGAGCGGGGCCGCGATCCCGGCGCGCTGTCGGTGCTTGCCGTCCGCCGGCCCGACCGGTTCCAGCGCGGCGGCGACCATACGCCGTTTCTGGAGGCCGGGATGCCCGCGGTGCGCTTCACCGAGGCGGTCGAGAATTACGATCACCAGCACCAGAATGTGCGCACCGAAAATGGCCGCTTCTTCGGCGACACCATCGAGCATATGGATTTCGCCTATCTGGCGCGGGTGACGGCGCTCAACCTCGCGGTCGCGCGCGAACTGGCCGCGGCCCCGGCCGCGCCGCAGGGGGTGACGATCAGCGGTGCGCTCAGCGACGATATCGCCGTGCGCTGGACGCCGGTGGCGGGGGCGGCGGGCTACCGTGTCCGCTGGCGCGCCGCCGACCGGCCCGACTGGACCGACCAGCGCGACCTGCCTGCCGACGCGACCGGCGCGACGCTCGACAATGTCGTGATCGACGATCATTTCGTCGGCGTGTCGGCCCTGTCGGCCAGCGGCGCGGAAAGCCTCGTCACTTTCGCCGGCCCCGCGCCGCGCGGCCGTTAAGGCACCGTGATGCGCAGCGCCGACCGGCTGGCCGAGGAGCTGCTGGGCAAGGAGCTGGCGGCGCTCGATGCCGAAGAGGCGCGGGTGCTGGCGGCGATGCGCGCGCGGATGCCGATCAGCCGCGATGCCGGCCATGTCGCCGATGCCGAGGCGATGTTCGGCGACCGGCTGGCCGACCGGGTGGCGGCGGTCGGCGGCTCATGGGCGTTCATCATCGGTTTCGGCGTCGTGCTGCTCGGCTGGATGGTGATCAACACCGATGTGCTCGGCCGGATGGGCATCCGCTTCGATCCCTACCCTTACATCTTCCTCAACCTCATCCTCTCGATGCTGGCGGCGATTCAGGCCCCGATCATCATGATGAGCCAGAACCGTCAGGCGGCGAAGGACCGGCTGGCGGCGCGGCTCGATTACGAGGTCAATCTGCGTGCCGAACTGGAAATCCTGCGCCTGCATGAAAAGGTCGACACGGTGCTGGCGCTGAGGCTGGAAGAGCTGTCCCGCCGGCAGGAGGAGCTGGCCCGGCTGGTGACCGGGCGCGGCGCGGGGGACTGAACCGGCCCGGTTACGGCCCCCAGGCGCGCAGGAACAGATCGACCGCGCCCTCGATCTCGGCCTCGACCTGAGCGGGATCGGGCGCGCCGTCCATACCCAGCATGTGCAGCTGCGGCGATCCGGCCTGCAACATGCCGACGAACATCCGCCCGGCCAGCGCCGGATCGCCGGGGCGCAGCTTGCCGCGCGCCATCGCCTCGGCCAGATACGCCCCGATCCGCGCCTTGCCGCGCGCGGGGCCACGTTCGTAGAACAGCCGCGCCAGCTCGGGAAAGCGCCGCGCCTCGCCGATCGCCAGCCGGTGCAGATCGACGATCGGCGGCGAATGGAATGTCTCCATCAGCGCCCCGGCCATCCGCACGAGCACCGGTCGGACGGCATCGTCGGGATCGAGCGGCACTTCAAGCGCGCGGCCATAGCGTTCGACCAGATCGTCGACCACCGCCGCGAACAGCTCCTCCTTCGACCGGAAATGCGCCCACAGCGTCGTCTTGGACCCGCCGACGGTCGCGGCAATCGCCGACATCGAGGTCGCGCCATAACCGCGCGAGAAAAACGCCGCCCGCGCGGCCGCGACAAACGCCTCGCGCTTGGCGTCGCGGGCGCTGGTGTCGCGGGGGACGCCGCCACTCTCGCTGGCACTGGCGCTGGCATTGGCGCTGGCATTGGCGCTGGCCTCCGGTTCGGCACGCTCCGGGAATGTACTGGTTGGTATCATTTCGATTGACAACTGATCTGCCTTACCCCAGATGGGCGGGTGTACTGACCAGTATGGTGATTGTCGTGCCGCCTTTCAAACATGTTTTCGCGCGCAGCAAGGCTTGCTCGACAGGCAGGGCGGCGGGGCTGGCGCTGCTGCTCGCCACCGCCGGCTGCGCCGCGGTGCCCGATCTGGGCGCGCCGCCACGCCTTGCCGATCCGGGGGTGCTTGCCGCCAACGCCAGCCTAGCCGCTGCGCCTGAGCGGGCCAGTCCGGGCGAATGGCCCGGGCGCGGCTGGTGGCAGGGCTTTCAGGATCCGCAGCTCGACGCGCTGATCGCCGAGGCGCTGGCCGGCGCGCCCGACATCCGCGCCGCCGCCGCGCGGCTG
>NZ_JAPFGX010000050.1:0-19763 GCF_059803575.1 Sphingomonas sp. URJC2 | reverse complement strand
ACCTGCGCGAATCGGCCGACCGGTTCGCGCGCATGGCCGAGGAGCTGGAAAGCATCCGCGAGCGGGCCGCGCTGACGCTGCGCACCGCGCGGCTGCTGGGCGGGGCCGACCGCGTCTATCACCGGCCGGATGTGCCGGCGGCGATCCTCGACCGCGCCCGCGCCGATGCCGCGCGCATCGCCTGTGCCGCCGCCCCCGCCGATCCGGGGCCGGGCCTGTCGCTCGATCTGGCGATGCACGAACCGGGGGAGGATAAGTGAGCTCGTTCGCGATCATCGTCGGGGCCGAAGGCGCGGAGCAGCTGGCGCTTGAGGACGGCATCGCCCGGCTCGACGGGGCGCAGCTCGCCTGGCTGCACCTGCACGGCATCAGCGAGGCCACGCGCAGCCAGCTTGGCGACGGGCTCGGCCTGCCCGATCTGGTCGTCGGCGCGCTGACCGCGGTCGAGACGCGGCCGCGCTGCGACGGCATTGGCGATGGTGCGCTCATCAACCTGCGCACGCTTGCGCCCGAACGGACGACCGACGCCGATGCGCTGGTGTCGATCCGCGTGTGGACCGAGCGCGGCCGGATCGTGTCGGTCACGCGCCATCACATTGACGGGCTGGACCGGATGCGCACGGCGATGCTGGGCGGTCTGGTCCGCGATCCGGGCGATTTCGTCGCCATGCTGGCCGATGCGATCACCGACGATCTCGATCCGCACATCGCAGCGCTTGGCGACATGCTCGACGATTGCGAGCTGATGCTCGACGCGCGCCGGGCCTTTGCGCTGCGCCGCGACATTGCCCGCGTCCGCGCCGAGGCGATCGAATATCGCCGCTTCGTCGCGCCCCAGCGTCAGGCGCTGGAACGGCTGGCGGCGCTCGACTGTGCGTGGCTGGAAAATGACGACCGGCTGCACCTGCGCGAATCGGCCGACCGGTTCGCGCGCATGGCCGAGGAGCTGGAAAGCATCCGCGAGCGGGCCGCGCTGACGTCCGAACAGATTACCGACCTCAGGGCCGAATTGCTCGACACGCGCTCGCTGTGGATCTCGATCGTCGCGCTGATCTTCCTGCCGCTGACCTTTCTGACCGGCCTGCTGGGCATGAATGTCGACGGCATCCCCTTTGCGCACGAACGCTGGGCATTCTGGGGCGTGGTCGGCGTGTGCGCGGCGCTGGCGGCCGGCACCTTCGCCTGGTTCATGCGCTCGCGCTGGCTGCGCTGAGCCGCAGCAACTCGGCGCGCACCGCGGCAAGCTCCGCACGCACCTCGCCCAGCTCGATCGCGCGCTGCACGATCCGCGCGTCGAGCGCTTCATTGGCCCGACGCAGTGCCGCGATCGTCCGCGCCCGCTCAAGCGTACGGGCGATGCGCGCCCCCAGCACCTCAAAGGCAAATGGCTTGACGATCCAGTCATCCGCGCCCGCCGCCACGGCGTCGAGCGCCGCGCCATTGTCGCTCCGCCCGGTCATCAGCATCACCGGCGTCGTCGCCGTCGCCGATCCGGCGCGGATCTCGCGCAGCGTCGCCAGCCCCGACAGGCCGGGCAGATCCATGGCGAGCAGCACCAGATCGAACCGCCGTGCCTGCATCAGGTCGAGCGCCTCCAGCCCGGTTTCGCTCAGCGACACGCGGTAGCCCATGCGGGTCAGCCGCTTGCCCATCAGCTGCAAGACGGTGCGGCTGTCATCGACGACCAGCAGGCTGGGCGTGTCGGGCGCGATGCGGTCGACCGCAGCTTCGGGGCTGAACAGATCCATCACGGCCGCCCTACACAAGGATGGTTAAGGATCGGGAAACCAGCCGGGCCGGAGGCGGCGGCGGGGCTTGCGTCGCCCGGCCGGCATGCGCATGCATGGGCGATGGCCTCTCCCGCTTCCCGCCCGATGCGGCTCGCCACGCTTGCCGCCGGCATCGGCGTGGGCGCGGCGCTCATCCTGTGGCCCGTTTATGCGCTGCTCCAGTCGCCCTTTTACTGGCCGTTCGTCGCGGCGCTGGCGCTTGGCTGTGCGGGCGGCACCGCGATCCTCGTGCTGGCGGCGCTCGACCTGCTGCTGGTCACGCGCAGCCGGCGCGTGCGCCCGGCCCGCGCCTTCGACCTGCTGCTCGGCCTCGGCATCATCGTGCCGGCGGGTGGCGCGCTGATGAGCCTGCTCGGCTAAAAGCATTTTCGAGCCGGGCGGACACGCCCGGCGGCGTGTTTTGCGCCCGCCCCGGGCATCCCAGCCCCCCGACATCAAAGCGAAACGGCCGCCCCCTCGCTGAGGGGACGGCCGTTCATGTCGATCAGGCCGGTCAGGGGCACGCGTCGCATGCCCCTGTGCCGTGCCCGGCTCAATCGTTCAGATAATCGCCGGCGGCGGCGTCGCTGCCGTCACCCGACACCACGACTTCGCCCAGCGGATCATCGCCGCTGTCGTCCTGGACCGGACGGGTCAGCTCGGCCGCATGCTCTTCGGCCGCATTGTGCGGCGCGACCAGAGCGGCCTGCCAGTTGCGCTGCGCGGCGCGGAGCGCGGCGTCGCGGCTGGACGCGGCCACCCGCAGGCGGTTCATGCCCGCCCCGGTGCCCGCCGGGATCAGCCGGCCGACGATCACATTCTCCTTCAGGCCGATCAGCGTGTCGGTCTTGCCCTGCACCGCTGCCTCGGTCAGCACCCGGGTCGTTTCCTGGAACGACGCGGCCGAGATGAAGCTGCGGGTCTGGAGCGAGGCCTTGGTGATGCCGAGCAGCACCGGCTTGCCTTCCGCCGGGCGCTGGCCCGGGAGAAGCTTGGCGTTGAGCTCGTCCATTTCCTCGCGGTCGACCTGTTCGCCCGGCAGCAGCGTGGTGTCGCCCGCCTCGGTGATCTCGACCTTCTGCAGCATCTGACGAACGATCGTCTCGATGTGCTTGTCGTTGATCTTCACGCCCTGAAGTCGGTAGACTTCCTGGATTTCCGAGACGAGATATTCGGCCAGCGGCTCGATGCCCAGCACTTCCAGAATGTCGTGCGGGTCGGGCGAGCCGGCGATCAGATTGTCGCCGCGCTTGACGTAATCGCCTTCCTGGACGTCGATCACCTTCGACTTCGGCACCAGATATTCGACGACTTCGCCGCCATCATCCGGCTGGATGCCGATCTTGCGCTTGGCCTTGTAATCCTTGCCGAATACGACACGGCCCGAGACCTTGGCGATGATCGCATTTTCCTTGGGCTTGCGCGCTTCGAACAGCTCGGCGACGCGCGGCAGACCCCCGGTGATGTCGCGGGTCTTGGCGGCTTCGCGCGACACGCGGGCGAGCACGTCGCCGGCCTGCACGGTCTGGCCGTCATCGACCGACAGCATGGCGCCCGGCGACAGCATATAGCGTGCCGCCTCGCCCGAGCCTTCGTCGAGCAGGGTGATGCGCGGACGCAGATCTTCCTTCGACTTGGACGCGCCGCGATTTTCGGTGACGACGCGCTGGGTGATCCCGGTCGCTTCGTCGGCCTGTTCGGTGAGCGTCTTGCCGTCGATCAGGTCCTGGAACTTCACGATCCCGGCCTTTTCGGTGATGACCGGCATGGTGAAGGGATCCCATTCCGCGATCCGCTCGCCCTTCTTCAGCTCCTGGCCGTCCTTGGCGATCAGATTGGCGCCATAGGGGATGCGGTGCACGGCACGCTCGCGGCCATCGGCGTCGATGATCGCGATTTCGCCGTTGCGGGCCAGCGCGATGGTGCGGCCGCGGCTGTCGACGATGGTCGGCAGGTCGCGATATTCCAGCCGGCCGTCGCTGACCGCATCGAGGTTCGACTGCTCGTTGAGCTGCGCCGCGCCGCCGATGTGGAAGGTGCGCATCGTCAGCTGGGTGCCCGGCTCGCCGATCGACTGGGCGGCGATCACGCCGACCGCCTCACCGATATTGACCGGCGTCCCGCGCGCCAGATCGCGGCCATAGCATTTGGCGCACACGCCCTGCTTGGATTCGCAGATCAGCGGCGAACGGATGCGGACCGACTGGATGCCGATCTCCTCGATCCGCGCAACCATCGGCTCATCGAGCAGCACGCCCGATTCCACGATCACGTCGCCGGTCTTGGGATCGACAATGTCCTCGGCCGTGGTGCGGCCCAGAACGCGCTCGCCCAGCGACGCGATGGTCGCGCCGCCCTGGATGATCGCCTTCATCTCGAGCGCGCGCTCGGTGCCGCAATCCTCTTCGATGACGACGCAGTCCTGGCTGACATCGACGAGACGGCGGGTCAGATAGCCCGAGTTCGCGGTCTTGAGCGCGGTGTCGGCCAGACCCTTGCGGGCGCCATGGGTCGAGTTGAAATATTCAAGGACGGTCAGGCCTTCCTTGAAGTTCGAGATGATCGGCGTTTCGATGATCTCGCCCGACGGCTTGGCCATCAGGCCGCGCATGCCGGCCAGCTGCTTCATCTGCGCCTGCGAACCGCGGGCGCCCGAATGGGCCATCATGTAGATCGAGTTGATCGGCGCCAGCCGGCCATCGGCCTGCTTCGGCGTCGCCTTGATCTCGTCCATCATCGCGTTGGCGACCTGATCGCCGCAGCGCGACCAGGCGTCGATCACCTTGTTGTACTTTTCCTGCTGGGTGATCAGGCCGTCCTGATATTGCTGCTCATAATCCTTCACCAGCGCGCGGGTCTCTTCGACCAGCTGCTCCTTGGCGGACGGAATGATCATGTCGTCCTTGCCGAACGAGATGCCGGCCTTGAACGCGTGGCGGAAGCCCAGCGCCATGATCGCATCGGCGAACAGCACCGTCTCCTTCTGGCCGGTGTGGCGATAGACGATGTCGATGACGTCGCCGATCTCCTTCTTGGTCAGCAGGCGGTTGACGGTTTCGAACGGCACCTTGTGGCTCTTGGGCAGCGTCTCGCCGAGCAGCATGCGGCCCGGCGTCGTCTCGACGCGCTTCATGTAGCTGTTGCCCTGCTCGTCGGTCTGGGGCACGCGGCTGATGATCTTGCTGTGCAGCGTCACCGCACCGGCATCGAGCGCCTGATGCACTTCGGCCATGCCGGACATCAGCATGCCTTCGCCCGGCTCGCCCTCGCGCTCCATCGACAGATAATAGAGCCCCAGCACCATGTCCTGCGACGGCACGATGATCGGCTTGCCGTTGGCGGGCGACAGGATGTTGTTGGTCGACATCATCAGGACGCGCGCTTCCAGCTGCGCCTCGAGGCTCAGCGGCACGTGCACGGCCATCTGGTCGCCGTCAAAGTCGGCGTTGAACGCAGAGCAGACCAGCGGGTGGAGCTGGATCGCCTTGCCCTCGATCAGCACCGGCTCGAACGCCTGGATGCCGAGGCGGTGGAGCGTCGGCGCGCGGTTGAGCAGCACCGGATGCTCGCGGATCACCTCGTCCAGAATGTCCCAGACTTCCTTGCGCTCCTTCTCGACCCACTTCTTCGCCTGTTTGAGGGTCATCGACAGACCCTTGGCGTCGAGGCGGGCATAGATGAACGGCTTGAACAGCTCGAGCGCCATCTTCTTGGGCAGGCCGCACTGGTGCAGCTTGAGTTCCGGGCCGGTCACGATGACCGAACGGCCCGAATAGTCGACGCGCTTGCCGAGCAGGTTCTGACGGAAGCGGCCCTGCTTGCCCTTGAGCATGTCGGACAGCGACTTGAGCGGACGCTTGTTGGCGCCGGTGATGGTGCGGCCGCGCCGGCCATTGTCGAACAGCGCATCGACCGCTTCCTGCAGCATGCGCTTTTCGTTGCGCACGATGATGTCGGGCGCGCGCAGCTCCATCAGCCGCTTCAGACGGTTGTTGCGGTTGATGACGCGGCGATACAGGTCATTCAGGTCCGACGTCGCGAACCGGCCGCCGTCGAGCGGCACCAGCGGGCGCAGTTCGGGCGGGATGACGGGCACGACGTTCAGGATCATCCATTCCGGACGGTTGCCCGAATCGATGAAGCTTTCGACGACCTTCAGCCGCTTGATGATCTTCTTGGGCTTCAGCTCCGACTTGGTCTCGGCCAGCTCCTTGAGCAGCTGCTCGCGCTCGCCCTCAAGGTCGAGGCTTTCGAGCATGATGCGCACCGCTTCCGCGCCGATGCCGGCGGAGAAGGCGTCCTCGCCATATTCGTCCTGCGCGGCGAGCAGCTCGTCCTCGGTCAGCAGCTGATAGCGCTCAAGCGGGGTCAGGCCCGGCTCGATCACCACATAGGCTTCGAAATAGAGGATGCGCTCCAGCTGCTTGAGCTGCATGTCGAGCAGCAGGCCGATGCGGCTCGGCAGCGACTTCAGGAACCAGATATGGGCAACCGGCGCGGCCAGTTCGATATGGCCCATGCGCTCGCGGCGGACCTTGGACACGGTCACTTCCACGCCGCACTTTTCGCAGACAATGCCCTTGTACTTCATGCGCTTGTACTTGCCGCACAGGCACTCATAGTCCTTGATCGGACCGAAGATGCGGGCGCAGAACAGGCCGTCGCGTTCGGGCTTGAACGTCCGGTAGTTGATCGTCTCGGGCTTCTTGATCTCGCCGAACGACCAGCTGCGGATGCGCTCGGGCGAGGCGATGCCGATCTGGATCTGGTCGAACGTCTCCGGCTTGGTCAGCGGATTGGCGAAAGCGGTCATCTCGTTCATTTTTTGCTCCGGTCCCCCTGCCGGCGGCGCGGCAGGGGCTCAATATGGGCAAATCGTTGCGGGCATGGGGCGGGGCGGCCGGGCCGCCCCGCTCTGTCCCCGCTTATTCGGCGGCCTTGGCGAAATCCTCGTCCTGGTCGGAATCCGACATGGACGCGAGTTCGACATTGAGGCCGAGCGAGCGCATTTCCTTGACGAGCACGTTGAAGCTCTCGGGGATGCCGGCCTCGAACGTATCGTCGCCCTTGACGATCGCCTCATAGACCTTGGTGCGGCCGACCACGTCGTCCGACTTCACCGTCAGCATTTCCTGCAGCGTGTAGGCGGCGCCATAAGCCTGGAGCGCCCAGACCTCCATTTCCCCGAAACGCTGGCCGCCGAACTGCGCCTTGCCGCCCAGCGGCTGCTGGGTGACGAGCGAGTACGGCCCGATCGAGCGCGCATGGATCTTGTCGTCGACCAGATGGTGCAGCTTGAGCATGTAAATATAGCCCACCGTCACCTTGCGGTCGAACGCCTCGCCAGTGCGGCCGTCATACAGGGTCGACTGGCCCGAGGTGTTGTAGCCGGCAAGCGCCAGCATGTCCGACACATCGGCTTCGCGCGCACCGTCGAACACCGGGGTCGCCATCGGCACGCCGCCCTTGAGCAGCTGCGCCATTTCGACGATTTCCTCGTCCGACCGGGCACCGATTTCGGCGACGTAATTCTCGCCGTAAACCAGCTTCATCCGCTCGCGCACCGCATCGGGCGGAGCGACGACCTGACCCTTGGGATTGGCCTCGCGCCAGGTTTCCAGCGCCTCGGCGATCTGCTTGCCAAGGCCGCGCGCGGCCCAGCCCAGATGCGTCTCGAAGATCTGGCCGACATTCATGCGGCTCGGCACGCCCAGCGGGTTGAGCACGATGTCGACATGCGTGCCGTCTTCGAGGAACGGCATGTCCTCAATCGGCAGGATGCGCGAGATGACGCCCTTGTTGCCGTGACGGCCGGCCATCTTGTCGCCCGGCTGCAGCTTGCGCTTCACCGCGACGAACACCTTGACCATCTTGAGCACGCCCGGCGGCAGCTCGTCGCCCCGCTCCAGCTTCTCGCGCCGATCCTCGAATTTGTCCTGGATCAGCTTGGCGGCCTCGTCATACTGGGCCTTGACCGCTTCGAGATCGGCCTGGACCCGGTCGTCGGCAACCGCGAACTTCCACCATTCATGGCGTTCGACCTGCTCGAGCAGCTCGGCGTCGATCTCGACCCCCTTCTTCACGCCCTTGGGTGCGGCGGTCGCGGTCTGGCCGATCAGCATGTCGCGCAGGCGCGACCAGGTCGCGCGGTTGAGGATGCCGCGCTCGTCGTCGGCGTCCTTCTTCAGCCGCTCGATCTCCTCGCGCTCGATCGCCATCGCGCGCTCGTCCTTGTCGATGCCGTGGCGGTTGAACACCCGCACCTCGACAACGGTGCCGGCAACGCCCGGCGGCAGGCGCAGCGACGTGTCGCGCACGTCCGACGCCTTTTCACCGAAGATGGCGCGGAGCAGCTTTTCCTCCGGCGTCATCGGGCTCTCGCCCTTGGGCGTGATCTTGCCGACCAGAATGTCGCCCGGCTCGACCTCGGCACCGATATAGACGATGCCCGCCTCGTCGAGGTTGCGCAGCGCTTCCTCGCCGACATTCGGGATATCGCGGGTGATGTCTTCCGGCCCGAGCTTGGTGTCGCGGGCCATCACCTCGAACTCTTCGATATGGATCGAGGTGAAGACGTCGTCCTTCACGATCCGTTCGGAGATCAGGATCGAGTCTTCATAGTTATAGCCGTTCCACGGCATGAACGCGACGAGCGCGTTGCGGCCAAGCGCCAGCTCGCCGAACTCGGTCGACGGGCCGTCGGCGATGATGTCGCCGGCGCTCACCACATCGCCCACCTTCACCAGCGGACGCTGGTTGATGCAGGTGTTCTGGTTCGACCGCTGGAACTTCATCAGCGTGTAGATGTCGACGCCCGACTTGCCGGCCTCGACCTCCCCGGTCGCGCGCACGACGATGCGGGTCGCATCGACCTGATCGACGATGCCCGACCGCTTGGCGGCGATGGCCGCGCCCGAATCGCGGGCGACGGTTTCTTCCATGCCGGTGCCGACGAACGGCGCTTCGGCGCGAACAAGCGGCACCGCCTGGCGCTGCATGTTCGAGCCCATCAGCGCGCGGTTGGCGTCGTCATTTTCCAGGAACGGAATCAGCGACGCGGCGACCGACACCAGCTGCTTGGGGCTGACGTCCATCAGCGTGATGATGTCGGGCGTCGCCATCAGGAACTCGCCGGCCTGACGGGCGGAGATCAGCTCCTCGACAAAGCGGCCTTCGGCATCCAGCTCGGCATTGGCCTGCGCGATGGTGTGCTTGGCCTCTTCCATCGCCGACAGATAGACGACCTCGTCCGACACCTTGCCGTCGAGCACGCGGCGATAGGGCGTTTCGATGAAGCCATATTTGTTGACCCGGCTGAAGCTCGCCAGCGAGTTGATCAGGCCGATGTTCGGGCCTTCCGGCGTTTCGATCGGGCAGATGCGGCCATAATGGGTCGGATGGACGTCGCGGACCTCGAAGCCCGCGCGCTCGCGGGTGAGACCGCCCGGCCCGAGGGCGGACACGCGGCGCTTGTGCGTCACTTCCGACAGCGGGTTGGTCTGGTCCATGAACTGCGACAGCTGCGACGAACCGAAGAACTCGCGCACCGCGGCGACCGCGGGCTTGGCGTTGATCAGGTCGTTCGGCATCACCGTCGACACATCGACCGACGACATGCGTTCCTTGACCGCACGCTCCATGCGCAGCAGGCCGACGCGATACTGGTTTTCCAGCAGCTCGCCCACCGAACGCACGCGGCGGTTGCCGAGATTGTCGATGTCGTCGATTTCGCCCTTGCCGTCCTTCAGGTCGACGAGCGTCTTGACGACCGCGAGGATATCCTCGGTGCGCAGCGTCGTCACCGTATCCGGGCAGTCGAGCTCGAGACGCATGTTGAGCTTCACGCGGCCGACGGCCGACAGGTCATAGCGCTCGGGATCGAAGAACAGGCCGGCGAACAGCGCCTCGGCGGTCTCGCGCGTCGGCGGCTCGCCGGGGCGCATGACGCGGTAGATGTCGGACAGCGCCTGGTCGCGCTCCTCGGCCTTGTCGGCCTTGAGCGTGTTGCGGATCCACGGGCCGGTGTTGACATGATCGATGTCGAGCAGTTCGACCCGGTCGAGCCCGGCGCGGTCGAGCTTGTCGAGATTTTCGGGCGACACCTCGTCGCCCGCCTCGATATAGATCTCGCCGGTCGTCTCGTTGATCAGGTCGAGCGCCGAATAGCGGCCGAAGATTTCCTCGGTCGGGATCAGCAGCATCGCCAGCCCGTCCTTGGCCGCCTTGTTGGCGGCGCGCGGCGTGATCTTCTGGCCGGCGGCGAAGACGATCTCGCCGGTGTCGCCGTTGACGACGTCGAACGCCGGCTTCTGCCCGCGCCACGCCTCGGCGACGAAGGGCACCTTCCAGCCGCCCTCGCCGCGCACCCAGGTGACGGTCGAGTAGAAATGGTTAAGGATCTGCTCGCCGTTCAGGCCCAGCGCATAGAGCAGGCTGGTGACCGGCAGCTTGCGCTTGCGGTCGATGCGGACGTTGACGATGTCCTTGGCATCGAACTCGAAATCGAGCCACGAGCCGCGATAGGGAATGACGCGCGCGGCGAACAGATATTTGCCCGAAGCATGGGTCTTGCCGCGATCATGGTCGAACAGCACGCCCGGCGAACGGTGCATCTGGCTGACGATCACGCGCTCGGTGCCGTTGACGATGAACGTGCCGTTCTCCGTCATCAGCGGCATGTCGCCCATGTAAACGTCCTGCTCCTTGATATCGAGCACGGAGCGCGATTCGGTATCGGGATCGACCTCGAACACGATCAGGCGCAGCGTCACGCGCATCGGCGCAGCATAGGTGATGCCGCGCTGGCGGCATTCGTCGGTGTCGTATTTCGGCGCTTCCAGCTCGTAATGGACGAAGTCCAGCTCGGCGGTGCCGGCAAAGTCGCGGATCGGGAACACGCTGCGCAGCGTCTTTTCCAGCCCCGACACATAGCCGGTCGCCGGATCGGAGCGCAGGAACTGCTCATAGCTTTCGCGCTGCACCTCGATCAGGTTCGGCATCTGCACCACTTCGTGGATGTTGCCGAAAACCTTGCGGATGCGCTTGGTCGCGCCGCCAGCCGAAGCCGGAACTGCCTTGCTTGCCATGGGTAAGTGCTTGCCTCGCCGTTAGAATGCGAACGCGCAGCCGACACGAAAAGCCGCGCACCCCGCAACCGGGGTGGCAGCTTCAAGCGTCAGGCAGCCCGCTCTTTCCATTCGTCCGGCACGCTGCGCTCAGGCGTGCCATGTCCCGAAAGGGCGGGCAGAGCTCGGTCGTATAGAATGGCGGGACGGCGCTGTCCAGCCGCCGCCCCCCGCGCCTGCTCAATGTATCACAGGATATAACGCGACAGATCGGTGTCGCGGGCGATGCCGGCCAGCTGCGCCTCGACATAGGCCGCGTCGATCAGCACCGTCTCGCCGCCGCGATCCTCGGCCTCGAAGCTCAGGGTTTCGAGCAGCCTTTCCATCACCGTCTGCAGCCGCCGCGCGCCGATATTCTCGACCTGGCCATTCACCTCGGCGGCGATGCGCGCGATCGCGGCGATGCCGTCGGCGGTGAAGTCGATCGCCACCCCTTCGGTCGCCAGCAGCGCCTTATACTGGGCGGGCAGCGACGCCTTGGTGTCCGACAGGATGGCGACGAAATCGGCCTCGCTCAGCCCTTTCAGCTCGACGCGGATCGGCAGCCGGCCTTGCAGCTCGGGCAGCAGGTCGCTGGGCTTGGCGACATGAAACGCGCCCGAGGCGATGAACAGGATATGGTCGGTCTTCATCGGCCCATATTTGGTCGCGACCGTCGTTCCCTCGATCAGCGGCAGCAGGTCGCGCTGCACGCCTTCGCGGCTCACCGATCCGCCGCGCACATCGGACACAGCGATCTTGTCGATCTCGTCGATGAACACGATGCCGTTCGCCTCGGCATCGGCGATCGCGGCGCGGTTCAGCTCGTCCTGGTCGAGGCGGCGGTCGGCCTCTTCCTCGATCAATTTGTCCCACGCTGCGCGGACGCCGAGCTTGCGGCGCTTGAGCTGGCCGCCGCCCATCGCGCGCGACATCAGGTCGGACAGGTTGATCATCCCCATCTGCCCGCCCATGCCCGGCACGTCGAGCGGCATTTGCGGCTGGTGCGCCAGTTCGATCTCGATCTCCTTGTCGTCGAGATGCCCGTCCTCGAAGCGCTGGCGAAAGGCGCTGCGCGTCGCCTCGCTCGCATCCTTGCCGGTCAGCGCGTCGAGCAGCCGCGCCATCGCCGCGGCTTCGGCCTTGTCCTTGACGGCAAGGCGGCGGCGCTCCTTTTCCAGCCGGATCGCCTCTTCGACCAGATCGCGCGCAATCTGTTCGACGTCGCGGCCGACATAGCCGACCTCGGTGAACTTGGTCGCCTCCACCTTGACGAACGGGGCATCGGCCAGCCGGGCGAGGCGGCGGCTGATCTCGGTCTTGCCGCAGCCGGTCGGCCCGATCATCAGAATGTTCTTGGGCGTCACCTCGTCGCGCAGCTCGGGGCCGAGCTGCTGCCGCCGCCAGCGGTTGCGCAGCGCAACCGCGACCGCGCGCTTGGCCTCGGCCTGGCCGATGATGTGCGCGTCGAGCGCGCCGACAATCGCCTTGGGGGTAAGCTTGTCCTGCATGGTCCGTCCTGGCCGCCGGGCGGCCGCAAATGATGGGATTGGAAAAGTGACGCCGGGTCAGGCCGCGCTGGCGAGGCTTTCGACGGTCAGCTGGTCGTTGGTGTAGACGCAGATGTCCGCCGCCACCGCCATGGCGCGGCGGGCGAGCGCTTCGGCATCGGGTTCGTAATCGGCCAGCGCGCGCGCGGCGGCGAGCGCATATTGACCGCCCGATCCGATCGCCGCGATCCCGCCCACCGGTTCGAGCACATCGCCATTGCCGGTCAGGATCAGCGTCACATCCTTGTCGGCGACGATCATCAGCGCTTCCAGATTGCGCAGATATTTGTCGGTCCGCCAGTCCTTGGCCAGCTCGACCGCGGCGCGCAGCAGCTGGCCGTGATGCGTCTCCAGCTTGCGCTCCAGCCGCTCGAACAAGGTGAACGCGTCGGCGGTCGCGCCGGCAAAACCACCGATCACCGATCCGTCGTGCAGCCGCCTGACCTTGCGGGCATTGGGCTTCATCACCGTCTGGCCCATCGACACCTGACCGTCGCCGATCACCACCACCCGGCCGCCCCGGCGCACGCTCAGGATGGTCGTGCCGTGCCAGACAGGTCCGTTTTGTTGCTGTGCTTCCATGCCCGGCGATATGGGGCAGCGGCGCGGTTCTGCAACGGCTGCCGATTTGCGGACTCGCCTTTGCCGGCATTTGCCCGCAAGAAGGGCCGTTTCGTGTCTTTGGGGGGCTGTTCCAGCCAATGTCTCGTCTGCTGATCGGCCTGGCCGGGATCATCGTCATTCTCGGCCTGGCGGTGCTATTGTCTGCAAACCGGCGCGCGATCCGCCCGCGCGTCGTCGGGTCCGCCTTCGCGCTTCAGGCCGGGATCGCGGTGCTTGTCCTCTATGTCCCCGCCGGGCGGGCGGTGATCGAGGCGCTGTCGCGCGGCGTGTCCAACCTGCTCGGCTATGCCAGCGACGGCACCCGGCTGCTGTTCGGCAATCTGGCGAGCGATCCGAAGTTCGGCACCGCCTTTGCGATTTCCGGCCTGCCGGTGATCATCTTCTTCGCCGCGCTGATCGCGGTGCTCTATCACCTGCGGGTGATGCCGTTCGTCATCCGCTGGGTCGGCGGGGCGATCGAGCGCGTGACCGGCGTGTCCAAGGTCGAATCGCTGTGCGCGGCCGCCAACATCTTTGTCGGCCAGTCGGAATCGCCGCTGGTGATCCGCCCCTATCTCGCCGCCCTCACCCCGTCGCAGCTATTTGCCGTCATGTCGGTCGGCATGGCGGGCGTCGCGGGCACGATCCTTGCCGCCTATGCCAGCTTTCTGGGGCCGGAATCGCTGCCCTATCTGCTGGCGGCATCGTTCATGGCCGCCCCCGGCGGGCTGCTGATGGCCAAGATCGTGATGCCCGACGAACGCGGCCCCGCCGATCCGGTCGCCGTGGAAGACGAGGTGATCGCCGCGGTCGAGGCGCATGAGGAAGAGGAAGAGGCCGCGAACATCATCATGGCCGCCGCCATGGGCGCGCAGACCGGGGTGCGCATCGCGGTCGCGGTCGGCGCGATGGTGCTGGCCTTTGTTGCGCTGGTCGCGCTGGCCAATGGCATATTGGGCGGGATTGGCGGCTGGTTCGGCTATCCGGGGCTGAGCTTTCAGGGCGTGCTCGGCCTGTTGTTCGCGCCGCTGATGGTGCTGATCAACATCCCCTGGTCCGAAGCGCAGGCGGCGGGCGGGCTGCTCGGCACCAAGATCGTGCTCAACGAGTTCGTGGCGTTCATCGATCTGGGGCAGGCGACCGCGTTCAGCGACCGCAGCCGCGCGATCATCACCTTCGTGCTGTGCGGCTTTGCGAACTTCAGCTCGATCGCCATCCAGATGGCCGCGACCGGCAGCCTTGCGCCCAATCAGCGGCCGCTGATTGCCAAGCTTGGCGTGCGCGCGGTGATTGCCGGCACGCTCGCCAATCTGATGTCGGCGGCGCTGGCCGGGATCCTGCTGCCCTGATCCGGCGGCGCCCGGCCGTCAGTCGCCGAAGCGCGCCGGGGCCGGCGACACGGTGACGAGCGTGCCGGGGCCGACCTCCTGCACCTCGAGCGCGCGTTCGGCGACCCCGTCGCGGCCGAAGCGGAACGCGCCATCGATGCCGGCAAAGCCGCCCTGGTCGGTCAGCCGCGCGACCGGGAAAGGCTGGCCGACGCGCCAGTCCTGCGCGATGCGGGTGACGAGCAGCACGGCATCATAGCCCATCGACGCGATCCGGTAGGGCGCGGTCTGATACCGGGCGCGGTATTTGGCGGCGAGCTGCGCATACAGCCCGTCGGACACGCTGGCGAACCATGCGCCGGCGAGCGGCGTCATCGCGGTCAGCCCGGTTTCGGCATTCCACAGCTCGGTGCCGAGCAGCCGGGCCTCGGTGGCCCCGGCCTTGCGGATCAGCGGCGCGGCCTGCACGGCGATGCGCCCGCCATCGGCGATCAGCACAGCATCATAGGCGCTGCCCCGGCCAAGCCGGGTCACCGCCGCCGCCAGCCCGCCCCGGCTGCGGTCGAAGCTTTGCAGCGACACCACCTGCCCGCCCGCGCTTTCGACCGCGCGCAGAAACGCGGTCCCTGCGCGGTCGCCATAAACCCCGGTCGGCGTCAGCCCGGCAAAGCGGGTCGCACCGCGCGCCCGCGCGAACCGCACGACCCGGTCGATCGACTGGGCCGGGGAATAGCCCATGACGAAGGTGCCGCCGCCGGCAATCGCGGCATCGTTGGAAAAGCTGACCAGCGGCACCCGCGCCTTCGCCGCGACCGGGGCGATCAGCCGCGCATCATCGGCAAGCAGCGGCCCCAGAATGACCTTCGCACCATCGGCAATCGCGCGTTCGGCGGCCCCGGCCGGGCCGGTCGCGGTGTCATAGACGGTCATGCGGATGCGCTTGCCGCCGGTATCGAGCACGGCAAGATTGGCGGCATTGGCGATCGACTGACCGACCGCGGCATTGGTGCCGGTCAGCGGCACCAGCAGCGCGATGCGGTGGCGGTTCTGATCGGTCGGCAGCTCTTCGGCCGCCGGGCCGGTGTCGGTCTGGGCAGGGCCGGGCGCAGGCGTCGGTGCCTGACGCTTGGGCACCATCGTCTGGCAGGCGGCAAGCGCGAACAGGCCGATGACGGGCGTGAGCCGCCCCGCCAGCATGCGCCCACCGCGTGCCG
Organism: Sphingomonas sp. URJC2; assembly: GCF_059803575.1. NCBI lineage: Bacteria > Pseudomonadati > Pseudomonadota > Alphaproteobacteria > Sphingomonadales > Sphingomonadaceae > Sphingomonas > Sphingomonas sp. URJC2. The sequence goes on along the minus strand of NZ_JAPFGX010000050.1, from coordinate 4,195 downwards.
CGGACGCGCCATCGCCCTTCCCGGCCCGGCCAATCCCAGGTTGCCGCGCGGGCGCTGCCTCTGCCATGACGTTCCCCAATGTCCAACTCCCTCGAACCCGGCCTCTACATCGTCGCCACGCCGATCGGCAATCTTTCCGATCTGTCGCCGCGCGCCGCCGACATTCTTGCCCGCGCCGATCTGCTGGCGGTCGAGGACAGCCGGGTGACGGCCAAGCTGCTCCACCATATCGGGGCGAAGCGGCCGATGCTTGCCTATCACGACCACAATGCCGACCGCGTCCGGCCCGATCTGATCGCGCGCATGGCCGGGGCGGCGGTGGCGCTGGTGTCGGATGCCGGGACGCCGCTGATTTCCGATCCCGGCTACAAGCTGGTGCGCGATGCGCGCGCGGCGGGCATCGCGGTCACCACCATTCCCGGCCCCTGCGCGGCCATCGCCGCCCTGACCCTTGCCGGGCTGCCGACCGACCGGTTCTTCTTCCTCGGCTTCCTGCCCGCCAAGGCCAAGGCGCGCGCCGATGCGATTGCCGAGGTGGCGTCGGTGCGCGCGACGCTGATCCTGTATGAATCCGGACCACGCCTGTCAGCGACGCTGGCGGCGCTTGGCGAGGGGCTGGGCGACCGCGAGGCGGCGGTGGCGCGCGAAATCAGCAAAAGGTTCGAGGAATGCGTGACCGGCACGCTCGACCAGCTTGCCGCCCGCTATGCCGAACAGCCGCCCAAGGGCGAGCTGGTGATCATCGTCGCACCCCCCGGGGCCGCCGCCCCGCCCAGCGCCGATGATGCCGACGCCGCGCTGGCCGAGGCGCTGGCGCGGCTGCCGGCGGCCAAGGCGGCGGGCGAGGTCGCGCGGCGCTTCGGCCTTGACCGCAAGGCGCTTTACGCCCGGGCGCTGGCGCTGAAGCCATGAGCCGCCGCCACGCCGCCGAGGCGCGGGGACGCGCCGGGGAAGAGCGGGCAGCCTGGTATCTGCGGCTGAAGGGGTGGCAGATCCTCGACCGGCGGGTGCGCACCCCGGTGGGCGAGGTCGATCTGGTGGCGCGGCGCGGGCGGCTGGTCGCCTTTGTCGAGGTGAAGACCCGGGCGACCGACGCCGCGCTCGACCATGCGATCGACGAACGCCGCCTCGCCCGCGTGGCGGCGGCGGCCGAATATTTGCTGCCGCGCTATGCCCGCGCCGACGATGCGGTGCGGATCGACGTGCTGCTGATCGCCCCGCGCCGCCTGCCACGCCATATCGAGAATGCCTGGATCGGGTGAGGGTGGGAGGTTGTTTGTGCCGCGCCTTGCGGCGTGGGGGTGGCGCCGGGTTGTTTGTGGTGCGGCTCACGCCGCACGGGCAGCACCAGCCCGCACCCCCACCCGGCCTCCCATCGGCAGGATACACTGTGGGAGGCCGGGTGGGGGTGCGGGCCGGTGCCGTTCTTCGCAATCAAAAACACCCGGTGCCGTTCTTCCCGAACAAAAACACCCAGTGCCATTCTTCCCGACAAACAACACCCGCTGACGTGACAGGCTCCCCGCGCCGCCCTACAGCGCGCGCCAGTCAACGGAGTTTGCCGACATGTCGCTTGCGGTCGCCGTCCAGATGGACCCGCTCGATTCGATCAACATTGCAGGCGATTCGACCTTCGCCCTGATGCTGTCGGCGCAGGCGCGCGGGCACCGGCTGTTCCATTATGCGCCCGAGGATCTGAGCTATGAGGCCGGGCGCGTCTGGGCCAGCGCGCATCCGGTGACCGTGCAGCGCGTCGCCGGCAATCATTTCAGCTTTGGCGATCCGGTGCGGCTCGATCTGGGGGCCGAGGCCGATGTCGTGCTGATGCGGCAGGATCCGCCGTTCGACCTTGGCTATATCACCGCCACCCATCTGCTCGAACGCATCGCCGACCGGACGCTGGTGGTGAACGACCCGGTGCAGGTGCGCAACGCGCCCGAAAAAGTCTGGGTGCTCGATTATGCGCAGTTCATGCCGCCCACGCTGGTCACGCGCAGCGTTGCCGAGGCCAAGGCGTTTCTCGCCCGCCACGGCGAGGTGGTGGTGAAGCCGCTGCACGGCAATGGCGGCAAGGCGATCTTCCGCATCGGTGCCGATGGCGCGAACCTGTCGTCGCTGATCGAGGTGTTCAACGCCGCCTGGCGCGAGCCGCATGTCGTGCAGGCGTTCCTGCCCGGCGTGGCCGATGGCGACAAGCGCATCGTGCTCGTCGATGGCGAGGTGGCGGGCGCGGTCAACCGCCTGCCGGGCGAAGGCGAGATCCGGTCGAACCTGGCCGTGGGCGGCAAGGCGGCCAAGACCGAGCTGACGCCGCGCGAACGCGAAATCTGCGCCGCGCTCGGCCCCGAGCTGAAGCGGCGCGGGCTGCTGTTCGTCGGCATCGACGTGATCGGCGGCGAATGGCTGACCGAGATCAACGTCACCTCGCCCACCGGCATCGTCGCCATCGACCGGTTCAACGGCACCGACACCGCCGCGCGCATCTGGGATGCGATCGAGGGCAAGCTCAAATGAGCGACTGGGTGTTCGAACTGATCGACCGGGGCGGCTATCTGGGCGTCGCGCTGCTGATGTTCCTTGAAACCGTGTTCCCGCCGATACCGTCGGAAGTGATCATGCCGATCGCCGGGCTGCGCGCGGCGCAGGGGCCGATGAACCTGCCGGGCGTGATCGCGGCGGGCACGGCCGGAGCGATGCTGGGCAATTTCTTCTGGTATGCGGCCGCGCGCGTGATCGGTCTGGCGCGGTTCCGCCCGCTGATCGAGCGGCATGGCCGCTGGCTGACGATGGACTGGGGCGATGTCGAACGGGCCGAGGCGCTGTTCGGGCGGTTCGGCGGCTGGCTGGTCGGGGTCGGGCGGATGATGCCGACGATCCGGTCGATCGTGTCGGTGCCCGCCGGGCTGCTCAACATGCGGCTGCGCAGCTTCCTGATCTGGTCGACCATCGGCACGGCCGCGTGGAGCGCGGGGCTGGCAATCGCCGGCTATCTGCTCGGCCGCCGTTTCGGCCAGATCGAACAGGTGATCGGCCCGCTGTCGACCGCGGTGATCGCGCTGGTCGTGCTCACCTATGTCTGGCGGCAGGCGACATGGCGGCGGCGGCACCCGGCCGCGCCGCCCCCCGTCACGCCCGCGGATGCGCGTTCCGATACACGTCCATAAGGTGCGCCGCATCGACGGCGGTGTAGATCTGCGTCGAACTGAGGCTCTGATGGCCGAGCAGCTCCTGAAGCGCGCGCAGATCGACGCCGCGCCCGAGCAGATGGGTGGCAAAGCTATGCCTGAGCGCATGCGGCGTCGTGCGCTCGCCCAGCCCCAGCCGCGCCCGCGCCGCGCGCACCGCGCGCCTGAGCTGTGACGGCTCAAGCGGGCCGCCGCGCGCGCCCCGGAACAGCGGCAGATCACGCCCCGGCGGATGGGGACAGACGGCCAGATAGGCGTCGACCGCCGCGCGCACCGGCGCGATCAGCGGCACGATCCGCGTCTTGCCGCGCTTGCCGGTGACGGCGATGGTCGCGCCCAGCGGCAGCACCGCCCCGGTCAGCCCCAGCGCCTCGCCGATCCGCAGCCCGGCCCCGTAGAGCAGCAGCAGCACGGCCAGATCGCGCGCGCCGGTCCAGCCCCCGCGCGCCTCGGCCACGTCGCCGGCCAGCGCCACCGCCTCGTCGGGCGACACCGGCCGGGGGACGCCGGGGCGCACGCGCGGGCCGCGCAGCCGGGGCGGGTCGATCCCGAGATGCACAAGAAAGCCGCGCACCGCCGACAATTCGCGCGCCGCCGAGGCATTGCCGATCCCGTCGCCGCGCCGCAGCGCCAGAAAGGCGCGCAGATCGGCGGGCGTCAGCGCCGCGAGTTCGGCGCGGCCGACCGGGCCGCCCAGATGCCGGGCAAGAAAATCGAGCAGCCGCTCGGCCGTCGCCAGATAGGCGCGCACCGTATGCACCGACCGGCGCCGGTCGCGCCGCAGATGCGCGGCGAAGGCAGCGGCAAGGGGGTGCGCGTCGGTCATCCCGCACAGCCTGGGGGTGCGGGCCAAGCCGCGCAAGTCCCGAGGGCGGGGAGGTTGTTTGTGCCGCGCCTCTCGGCGCGGGGGCGGGTTATCTGTGGTGCGGCTCGCGCCGCACGGGCGGCACCGGCCCGCACCCCCACCCGGCCTCCCAACGGCAGGTTACGCTATGGGAGGCCGGGTGGGG